>NZ_JADFBZ010000002.1:0-91782 GCF_015223095.1 Moraxella sp. K127
TACTACCGCCCTGTTTTTACCACCCTGTTTTTTATTGCCTACCAATAATTCTCCACTGCAATATTACCCACGCCTCTACGGTTCATCGCTAAACCTTTGTTTTTTAAACTTTCTTTGGTGTCGTCCACCATCTGCGGATTGCCACAGAGCATGACATGAGAAGTGGCAGGATTTAAGTTTAAACCGACAAAGTTTTCAAGTTCGCCACTGTCTATCAAAGCAGGAATGCGAGCATTTAGGCAGTTTTCCACTTTTTCACGAGTGATAATCGGCACAAAATGGAGTTTAGCTGGGTTGTCGGTCAGTTCGCTAAACTGCTGATTTAATTCATGAATTTTATCAAGATAGGCAAGTTCTGCTTGCGTTCTGGCACTGTACACCAGTACGATGTCGCTGTAATTTTGCCAAGTGGTCAAATCGCCAAGCATGGATAAAAATGGAGCAAGTCCCGTGCCTGTTGCCAGTAGCCACAAATCCTTTGGGGCAGGTTCTTGGTAGCGAGCAAGGGTTAAAAAACCAAACGGCTCGGGGTTAAGATAGAGCGTATCGCCCACCGTCAAATGCTGTAATTGACTGGTAAACGCCCCGTCAGGCACGACCACCGAGAAAAATTCCAACTGCTCATCATAGGGGCTTGACGCTACCGAATAAGCACGAAAAATCCGCTCATCGGGGGCGTTTTTGGCATTGGCAAGCTCGCTGGGGTTGATGCCCAAACGGGCAAATTGCCCTGCATCAAAACGAAATCCATCTGGGCGTGTTGTGGTAAAGCTAAACAGCGTGGGTGACCAGACGGTCTTGGAAAGTACGGTAATGGGGGTGGCGTGTTGGTCGGACATGGTTTTTCTCTTTTTAAATTTATCCATGCTATTGTAAACCATCGCCACAAAAAAACAAGCACCCAACTAAGTGCTTGTTTTTATTTACCCCAAAATTGCCAAACTTGCCATTTTAAAGAGCGTGTTTGGCAAAATCCCCATCACAAAAATAAATGCCGTGATAAGAATCAGTACAAGCCCCCCTGCCTTAACACGCCAATCATTGGGTACATCAAAAGGCACGATGGTCATTGGGCGTTTGAACATGATAAGCAGCACTTTTAGATAATAATAAAGTCCGATGGCACTGCCCAAAATCACCATAAAGGCAAGTCCAAATCGCCCACCTTGAATGGCAGCGAACAGCACCTGCATTTTGGTGATAAATCCTGCGGTAAGTGGCATGCCTGCCATGGACAGAATCATCACCGTCAAAACCGCTGTCAGCACAGGTCTTCGCCAAAACAACCCTTGATAAACCGCCATGCTGTCCGCTTCATCTTCTATCTCTTGGGTTGCTCTATTGCGGTCGGTTTCACCGTACGCTCCTGTCATCAGCACAATCACCCCAAATGCCCCAACAGAGGATAAGGCATAGATAAGCATATACATACTGATTACACTGTCAGCATCTGCCGTTGCCCCTGTGGCGATGAGAGGAATCAGCACATAACCCATATGTGCCACAGATGAGAACGCAAGCAGGCGTTTTAGGTTGGTTTGAGTCAGAGCAAGCAAGTTCCCTGCCATGATAGACACCCCAACAATGGCAACCAATATCGCATCAATAGCTGATATGGCAGGAGTTGCACTCGTCAGCAAAAAACGCACGGTAAGGGCAACCACCGCCACCTTGCCCACGCTTGCCAAAAATGCCGTAACAGGGGCAGGAGAACCTTGATAGACATCGCCTGCCCACGCATGAAATGGCGCAAGCGATAACTTAAAAGCAACCGCTGCCACCATCATGACCGCCCCAACCACAAACAAAGGCAGTATCCCAAAACCTGCCATCAAAGCCTCTCCAAGATGGGTAAAGCCAAGCTCACCTGTTGCTGCAAAAATCAGTGCCATACCCATGAGTAAAGTCGCCGAAGCAGTGGCCGATAAAATCAGGTATTTTAGCCCCGATTCTAAGGACTTTTGTTTTAGGTAAGCAAAACTTAGCATACCATACATAGGCACAGACAAAAGCTCCAATGACACAAAGAAAGAAGCAAAATGATGAGCCGATGTCATCAAAACCGCCCCAAGCGTACTTGTCAAAAGAAGCAGATACAGCTCTTCTTTGTTGTTATTAAAACTTTGAAAATAGCGATACGATAACGTAACACACGCCAAAGCCGAAACGATGATGATAAGGCTATTAAACAAGGCAAAGCCGTCCACCAAAAACAGCCCCATGACATCGCCCCGATTGACATGAGTGGGCAATTTTTCAAAAAACTGCAACAGTAGCACCGCCAACGCCCCATTTAGTCCAAGGGCAGTCAAGCCAACAATCAGACTGTGTGAGCGTTTGATGGCGATAGTAAGCATGACCACAAGCACCGCCACGCCCAATATCATGGCAGGGAGCAACGGGAGCAAAGACGAAAACTCAATAGATACACTCATTAGTTGCCCCCTTGGTTAATTTCAATGACTTGCGGCACAATTTCTGGCGAGATGGGCTTTTGATTGCCTTTTAGCCCTGCAATGGCGGTATCCACGTCCGAATATCTATCGGGCATTTTGGTGCTGATATAGCTCATTGCTTGCTCGGATTTGTTTAGGACGGGTTGTGGATACAGCCCAAGCCAAACAAGCCCTACCACAAGCACACCAAGCAAAGACAGCTCTCGCCTGCCCAAATCACGCAAAGGCTTGGCGGTGTCGTCTTTTGCCTTGTATAAGGCGTGCAGATGGGGCGTGGTGTTGTCGCCAAACAACGCCTTGTGAATCAAAATAAGTGCATAAAGCCCCGCCCACACAAAACTCACGGTCAATAGCACGCTGATGACAGGATACGCCTTGAACGACCCCATCAAAATCAAAATCTCGCCAATGAAGTTGCCCGTACCAGGGATACCCAAAAGGGCGGCACAAAAGAACATCATAAACGGAGCAAGATAGCGAAACTGACCCCACATACCACCCATGACCGTCATATCACGAGTGTGCAAGCGTTCGTACACTTGCCCTGCCATAATAAAGAGTGCCGCACTCGATAAGCCGTGAGCGAGCATTTGCACCATCAAGCCCTGCAACGACACCAACGTGCCAGCATAGATGGCAAGCACGACAAAGCCCATGTGCGACACAGACGTATAGGCAAGCAGGCGTTTGATGTCGGTCTGGGCAAACGCCAAAAACGCCCCATAAAACACCCCAATCATGCCAAGCGTGATGGCAATGGGAGCAAACTCGGCAGACGCATTTGGAAAAAGCGGAATCACAAAGCGAAGCAAACCAAACGCCGCCGTCTTAATCAAAATCCCTGCCAAGTCCACCGAACCTGCCGTTGGGGCTTGGGCGTGGGCATCAGGTAGCCAGCCGTGTAATGGAAAAACAGGCAATTTGACCGCAAAGCCCACAAAAAAGCACAGCATAATCAGGTATTCATATTTGCCAAGATACGTACCAAGCAGGTCTTCATAATGAAAACTTAGCACGCCTTTTTGGGCAAAATTGATAAGCACAAGCATACTGATACCAATGAACATGATAAGCCCAGACGCTTGGGTATAAATAAAAAACTTGGTGGCGGCAGCCGATTTTGGCTTGATGATATTGCCATTAGTATCACGCACATCATGCCCCCATAGGGCAATCAAAAAGTAGATGGGCAGCAGCATCATTTCCCAAAAAAAGAAAAACAAAAACAAATCAATCGCCAAAAAGACACCGATGACACCGCCCAACGACCACAGTAGGTTTAGGTGAAAAAATCCCACACGGTGCTTAATCTCGCCCCACGAACAGCCCACCGCCATGATACCCAAAAATGCCGTCAAGACAATCATGAGTAAAGACAAGCCGTCCATCGCCAAGGCGAATTTGATACCAAAGGCAGGTATCCAAGGCACTTCAAAGGTTGCCGCCCAAGGCAGACTGCTGTCGGTGCTGGCATTTAACACCCCAAAGTCGCCTTTGGCATACAGCACGAGCGACAGCACAAAGGTCAATGTCATGCCAATAAGTGCCACCCATCTGGGCAGTCGTGCGTCCTTTTTTTCAAATAACCAACACAAAAATCCTGCAATCAACGGGATTGCAATTAGACTTGGCAAAAGCCATGTTTGCTCTATCATCTTATACCACCATCATCATTGCCAAGATTAGTACCACAGCAAGCCCCACGCCAAAGCTCACAGCGTGCGTGCCAAGTCGCCCTGTTTGGGTTTTTACCAACAGCTTGTTGCCAAGTTTGACCCCAAAGGGCAGGATATGCCACAGCTTGTCCACAGGGTCTTTTTTTAGGAATTTGCAAATTGCCAAAAACGGCTTAACAAATACAATATCATAAAGAGCATCAAAGCCCAGCCCGTGATAGCACCAATAAGTACACGCCCCACCAAAGGCAGAATTTGTCCATTTTGTCAAAATCTTACCCTTGTCAAGCACATACAAAAAGTACGCCATCGCCAAGCCAAGTGCGGTTACGCCCACCGCGATAATCTCAGCAGTATGCTTGCCGTCTGTTAGGGTGCTACCCACGCTCGCTGGCAGGACATTTGCCAAAGGCGGGTGAATCCACGCCCCAATCCCTGTCGATAGCACAAGTAGCACCATCAAAGGCAAGGCGTAACTTATTCCTTTTAAAGGCTCACCATGCGTTTTTTGCTCTCCAAAGAACACAAGATAAATCAAACGGAAAGTATAAACAGCCGTCAAAAACGCCCCAAACACGCCTGCCCAAAACAGACTCATATGTCCTGTGGCATAAGTCTCCCACAAAATCGCTTCTTTTGAATAAAAGCCAACCGTGATAAAGGGCAAGGCAACCAACGCCCCACCACCAACGACAAACGACCAAAACACAAGGGGGATTTTTTTACGCAGACCGCCCATCTTAAAGATATTTTGCTCATGATGAGTGGAAATAATCACCGCCCCACTGGCTAGGAATAACAACGCTTTAAAAAATGCGTGCGTCATCAAGTGAAAAATCGCCACTTGCCACGCCCCCACGCCCAAAGCGATGAACATATAACCAAGCTGGCTCATGGTAGAGTAAGCAAGCACACGCTTGATGTCGGTCTGTGCCAACGCACAAAAGCTCGCCACAAGCATGGACAACGCACCGATACCCCCCACCCAATATAGGAGCATTTCAGGGGTCAGCACAAACAGCGGGTGCATACGAGCAATCAGATACACCCCTGCCGTTACCATGGTGGCAGCGTGAATCAGAGCCGACACAGGTGTCGGGCCCGCCATGGCATCGGCAAGCCAAGTATGCAAAGGAATTTGAGCCGATTTGCCAAACGCCCCACCGATAAGCATCGCCACAATAAGCATGAGCATGGGGTCATTGACAGCGAACATGGTGTCTGCTTTGGCATTGATGGCGGTCATGTCAAGCGTGCCAAACACCACAAACAACAAAAACAGCCCAATTGCCAAAAACACATCGCCCACACGGGTTACGGTAAATGCCTTGATAGCCGCCCGTCCATTGGCTCGGTTGTGATAATAAAAACCGATAAGCAAATAAGAGCAGATACCCACACCTTCCCAGCCCAGATACATCAGCAATAGGTTGTCGGCAAGCACAAGCAGTAACATACTTGCCACAAACAGATTTAGATAACTAAAAAAACGGGCAAATCCTGTCTCGCCTTTCATGTACCAACTGGCAAACAGATGAATCAAAAAGCCCACGCCTGTAATCACGCCAAGCATGGTAACAGACAAACCGTCAAGATACAGCCCAAACTTGGGGGCAAAGTCGCCCACGGACAGCCATGTCCAAAGTGGCACAGACACCGCCTGTTGCCCCTGTGCCAAAAAGCCAAAAATACTAACAAAGGCACATATCGCTGACAGTCCCATTGCCCCAACGCCAATCATTGTGGCAAGTTTTTCTGAAATTCTATCTCGCCCTGTGGCTAATATCAAAAAGCCAATCAAGGGGAAAATAAAGGTCAATGCTAACAAATTCATACCGTCCTACCCCTTTAATTCACTGGCATGATTGATATCAAGGCCTCTAAAGCGATGATAAAACTGCAAGAGTATGGCAAGCCCTATCGCCGCTTCTGCTGCTGCCAGCGTCAAGACAAAAATAAACATAATCTGCCCGTCTGCCTTGCCCCACATATTACCCCCCACCACAAAGGCAAGGGCGGCTGAGTTCATCATAATCTCAAGGCTCATGAGCATAAACAACACATTGCGTCTTGCCATGACCCCAACCAAGCCAATGACAAACAAAATCGCCGCCAATATCAGCCCATGATGAGCAGGCACGCCCATATCGGACGCCACTTTGACGACTTCATGAGCAAAGGGGACATTTAGTGTATCCACATTATAATTTTGCATTGGCTCTCTCCTGTTGCTCTTTGTCTTGATTCGCCCATGTATTAGAGACGATGTCAGGGCATGTTTGGCTGTGGCTGATGTTTTCATCATCAAGTGCTTTTTTACCCAAATGATATGCCGCAACCAATGCCCCCAAAAGCAAAAATGCCGCCACCTCCACAAGCAACACATACCCTGTAAATAAGCGTACACCCACATCTTTGGCAGAGATGGTATCGCTTTGTAGCTGTATGGATTGGTCTGTACCATAGCCAATAAAACCAATCAGCACCGCCCCAACAATCATCATAAGACACACAGGCATCGCCCACGCATTGGCAGTCAGCCACGTCTTTTCTTCTGTGGTGTCCGTGCCAAGATTTAACATCATAATGACAAACACAAACAGCACCAAAATCGCCCCAGCATAGACAATCATTTCAAGCACGCCTGCAAATGGGGCTCCAATGATAAAGAAAATCCCCGCCACCGCAAGTAGGCTTACTATCATGGACAAAATGGCATGGACGGGATTGGCGTGCGTAACCACCCTTAGGCTTGCCCAAATCGCCACCAGCGACAAGGCATAAAAGCCCACCGCATCGCCATTTGCCAAAAACCCTTTTAACACATCAATCATGGCAACAAACTCCGTACATTGACAGGCTCTGCTTCACGCTCGTGCGACCCTTTGGGCTTATCATCCGTTGCCATGCCTGTTACTCTATAATAGTTATACTCTGGGTATTTACCCACGCCACTAATGAGCAAATGCTCTTTTTCATAGACCAGATTTTGGCGGTTGTATTCGCCCAATTCAAAATCAGGGGTCAGCTGAATGGCAGTAGTCGGACAGGCTTCTTCGCACATACCACAAAACACGCAACGGCTAAAATTGATACGAAAAAATTCAGGATACCAACGACCGTCTTCACGCTCCGCCTTTTGTAGGCTAATACAGCCCACAGGACACGCCACCGCACATAGGTTGCACGCCACACAGCGTTCATCGCCGTCAGGGTCTCGGGTCAGCACAATGCGACCACGAAAACGGGGCGGTACAGGCACAGGCTGTTCGGGGTACAAAATCGTGTCTCGTGGACGCAAGGCATGAGAATTTACCATCCACATAGAGCGTACTATGGTAAAAATGCCCACCGCCGTATTTTTTAAAGTTGCAAACATTTAATTCACCATCAAAATCACAAAAGCAGTCGCCAAAAGGTTTAGCAAGGTTACAGGCAAACACACTTTCCAACCAAAATTCATCACTTGGTCATAACGTGGACGCATGAGCGAGCCACGAGCCAGCACAAATAAGGTCATAAAAAACAAGGTCTTAATCAAAAACCAAAACACAGGCGGAACAAAGGGTATGTCTAGGTTAAAAGGAGCAAGCCACCCACCAAAAAACAAGCAGGTCATCAAGGCACTAATTACCACGACATTGACATACTCGCCAATAAAGAACATACCAAATTTCATGCCCGAGTATTCCACATGATACCCCTCGGCAAGCTCTTGCTCGGCTTCGGGTTGGTCAAAGGGGTGTCGGTGCGTAACGGCAACCCCTGCCACCACAAAGGTCAAAAAGCCCAAAAACTGCGGAATGACGTTCCAGACGGTTGTTTGGGCTTCTACAATCTCACGCAAATTAAACGAGCCTGCCATAGCCACCACGCCCATGAGCGATAAGCCCAAAAACACTTCATAGCTAATCGTCTGAGCTGCCGAACGCAGTCCGCCTAAGAGCGAGAACTTATTGGCACTTGCCCAACCGCCAAACATGACGGCATATACAGCAAGCCCTGCCATGGCAAAAAAGAACAAAATGCCAATGTTCCAATCTGCCGCCCCAAGCGTGGGCGATAGCGGAATAATGGCAAAACTTGCCAACGCGGTAAACATGGCAATGGCAGGGGCGAGCGTAAATAGGCGTTTGTCGGCAAAATTGGGTGTCCAGTCTTCTTTAAAAAAGATTTTTAGCATATCCGCCACCAGTTGTAGCGACCCTTGCCAGCCCACACGGTTTGGGCCATAGCGGTCTTGCCACAGGGCAAGCATACGCCGTTCATAGACAATCATGAGTGCTGCCGTGATGACAAGCCCCAAAAAGATAATCAAGGTCTGGGCGGTCATAAAAATAAGCGACCACCACTCAAAGGACAAACCGCCAAGCCATGACGGCACATCAGGAATCACACGAATACTCATTTATGCCCCCACTTGCATTGCTAACGGTGCGTTATTAAACCCAGCTTTTGGCGTAAAGATATTTTCACGCTTGATATTAGCCAGATTTGCCACGCTTTTTTGATATTCAGGCACATAGGCAGGCGTGTCGGTTTCCGCCTTTTTGACGGTTGTCGGCACACCAACCATAAACGGCACAAGCCCGTCAGGATAGCCGATACAGCCGTCCGCCACATAGTCCACCACGTCCACAGGCAGGGTAATCTCTGCCCCATGCTGGCTTAGGGTTAATTTATCGCCCGCCTTAACCATCCAACGCTCTGCATCATCATGGTTTATCATCCATATGGCGGGCTTGATTTGGCTTGCTACCACAGGGCTACGGCTTATCATGCGTGAGCTTGCAAATAGATTATGCACAGGCACAACGACCGCACGACCATCAAAAATGCTTGTAGCAACATTCACATTATCAATATCAACACGCCCAAACACCATTTGCGTCTTTGGCAGTGTCTCAAACAGACGAATGCCCACATCGCCACCTTTTAATCGCCCACCGACTTTATTTTGGTATTTATTCCATGCTTGTGGGGAGTTCCAGCCTGCTGACCACGCAAAAGGGATGAGGCTTGGATTGGTCTTATCGCCCACATAACCCTCCATTGAAAAGGTCAAACCACTGTCTAAGTCCTTAGGTTGCATGGGTTCGTGGATAGAAATGGGCGAGCGTAACACCGTCCGCCCCGAATAACGGCGTGGCTCACGGGCAACTTTTAGCCCTGTAATGCGATAATCTGACTCTGGGGCGACATCTTTGATTTGGGCAAGGTGTGGATACTCTACAATCAGCTCATCAATGACATCATCAAGATGACGCCAGATAAACTCACCCATCTTGTTTGTCATGGCATTGTCAAGAGCATGTAGCCAACGCCAACTGTCTTTTAGCTCGCTGGTTGGTTCATAATATTTTTTATCATAGCTTGCAAAAAACCGCCCTGCTCGCCCCTCAGCAGAGACAAGCGTGCCATCACTTTCAGCAAATGATGCACTTGATAACACAAAATCAGCTTTATCATGCCATTCATAAGACTGATGGTCTAGTACGATGAGTGTTTTTTGTGTTAATTTGTCAAATTGGCTTGGGGTCAGATTTGACAAATCATGTTCTAACACGACCACCGCCTCAAACGCTTGCGCCAAAACCTCCTCCATCGCCTGCCCACCCAACAAATTCACACCCACGCTATTGGCCTCTGGCATGGCAACATACACGCCTGTTTTATCAGCATACAGAGTATTTGTCTTTAATAGGCGAGATGACAGCTCTTTTTCAAAGTCATTTGGGTCTCGCTCTGTGGTGTGCGTACCGTCCGTTTTGGCATTTTTATCAGGGTCAATGAACTGACGGGCGACCTCATCACGGATTTTGGCGTTTTGCACTTCTATAAATTCACGCTCCAAATGAGCGATTTTGGCACGCTTGGCGGTCAAGGTTTGGGCAATGTAGCCTGCGGCCTGAACGATTGCTTTTGATGTCAAACTTGTGCCTGTAACAACAAGCGGACGATTTGCCATAATCAAATCATAAGCGATATGATGTGCCAAAAATTGCATCGCCATGTCATCATCAATCACCAAATCCGTCTGTTTTTCTTTGGCAAAAATGGCGTTCTCACTTTTGCCAATCTCATCTAGCGTATCAGCATAAGCCTTGATGACATCGCCCACCATAAAGCCCAATTTGGCGATGTCATCTGGTGTGGCAACAGCGGACACTTTGGCGATGTCGGACAGCTTAGTATCTGCCACACACGCCACATAAATCGGACTGTACGCACTTTGTCCGATACGCTTAACAGGTTCAGCAAGCCAATGCTCGGTTTTTAGGGCACTTGCCATTTGGCGGGCTTTATTCTTAGCCGCTTGGCGTACTGACAAGGCAACACGGCTTGCCGTTTGGGTAATGTCCTCCCCCAAAATAAACACGCCATCTGCCGTCTCAATCTGTGCCAATGATGCCTGATGCACCGCTTCATGGCGTAATAATGCCACACCCAATTCCACCACATCTTTAACGGCCGCTCGCTCGCCTGTGCTAAAATTGTTTGCTCCAACCAGTCTTTTTAGGGCAAAATTACTCTCCAAACTGGCTCTGGCTGACCCAATGCCAATCACATTTTTACCTTTTAGCAAGTCCGCCACGCCATCCACAGCAAGCTCTGCACTGGTCTTGACAAATTGTCCATTCACATTTTTAAGAGGATGGACAGGCCTGTCCTCTCGGTTAACATAGCCATAACCAAAACGCCCACGGTCGCATAAAAAGTAGCCATTAACATCGTGATTATAGCGGTTTTCAATACGCCGAAGCTCGCCATAACGCTCGCCTGCTGAAATATTACAGCCTGCCGAACAGCCATGGCAAATGCTTGGGGCATATTGCATGTCCCATTTACGATTGTAACGCTCAGAATGGGTTTTATCCGTAAACACCCCTGTGGGGCAAACTTCGGTTAAATTACCACTAAACTCACTGTCAAACTGCCCATCTTCTGGGCGACCAAAATAAACACGGTTATTAGACGCATACACGCCCAAATCATCACCACCTGCATAATCTTGATAAAAACGCACACAGCGATAGCAGGCGATACAGCGGTTCATTTCATGAGCGATAAAAGGCCCAAGCTCTTGATTGTGGTGAGTGCGTTTGGTAAAGCGGTAACGGCGACGATGATGACCTGACATATAAGTCATGTCTTGCAAATGACAATGACCACCCTCTTCACAAGTGGGGCAGTCATGGGGGTGATTGGTCATCAAGTATTCCACAATGCTTTTGCGAAATGCCTTGGCTTCATCATCATCAACAGAGATGTACATGTCATCACTGGGGGCAACCATACAGCTCATCACCAACCGCCCTTTGCCTGCTTGATAATCCTCGGCGTTATTATACTGTTTGACGGCACACTGACGACAAGAACCGACCGAACCTAGGGCTGGGTGATAACAAAAATAAGGCACATCAATGCCAAGCGACAGGCAGGCTGAGAGTAGATTGTCCGAGCCGTCCACATCATAAGTTTTGCCATCTATATGAATGACTGCCATGTTACACCCCCACCTTATTTTGTTGTGGTTTTGAGTTGTTCACTTTTTGTTCAAATTCATGACGGAAATATTTTAACGCACTCATGAGTGGCTCCATCGCCCCTGGGGCATGAGCGCAAAAGGTTTTGCCAATCCACAAATCTCGTGTCAGCTCGGAGAGTTTGTCAATGTCGTCCGCTTGGGCTTGTCCGTTATCCATGGCATCAAGGATTTTAACGCCCCACGGTAAGCCATCACGGCAAGGGGTACACCAGCCACAACTTTCACGCTGAAAAAACTGTTGTAGATTTTTTGACAAACTCACCATGTCTTGGCTTTCGTCCACCACCATCATCAAGCAAGTACCCAAACGACTGCCCGCTTTCATGATGGGGTCAAAGTCCATCACCAAATCCAAATGCTCATCACTTGCGGTCAAAAAATCGGTACTCGCACCGCCCGGTAGCCATGCCTTTAAGCTAAGCCCCTCTTGCATGCCACCTGCCAGCTCTATTAACTCCCTTGCGGTATGACCAAAAGGCAACTCCCAAAGCCCTGCATCTTTGACACGCCCTGACACGCCCATGATTTTGGTGCCAGGGGTGGTGGATTTGCCCTTGGCTTTTGGCAAATCCAAATACCAATCCACCCCATTTAGCAAAATGGCAGGCATGTTGTTTAATGTCTCAACATTATTCACCACCGTTGGGCGACCCCACGCCCCTGAGACTTGGGGAAATGGCGGTTTGGTGCGTGGGTTGGCACGGCGACCCTCCAAGCAGTTGATAAGAGCCGTCTCCTCGCCACAGATATACCGCCCTGCCCCTGTGTGGACGTGCAATTCAAAGTTAAACTCCGTCCCCAAAATACCCTCGCCTAGCAAGTTATTGGCGATACATTCGTTAATGGCGTTTTGTAAGCGTTCGGCGGCTAGGATATATTCGCCACGGATAAAGATATAGCCCACGCTCGCCCCAATGGCATAAGCAGTAATGAGCATACCCTCAATGAGCTGAAACGGAATCCGCTCCATAAGCAAGCGGTCTTTGAACGTCCCAGGTTCCATTTCATCAGCATTACAAATCAAATACCGCACGCCACCGTCAGGCGGAGTCATAAACGTCCATTTTAGCCCTGCGTTAAAGCCTGCACCGCCACGCCCACGCACGTTGGCGGTTTTTATCATCTCGCCCACTTCTCTTGGGTCTTTGGCTAGGGCGTTTTTTAGCCCAACAAAGCCGTCCAAGGCTTCATAATCCGCCAATGTCAGCAGGGCATCATGATGATACAGTCGCCATGTCAAGGGGTGTGTGAGCGAAGTCGGTGCTTGACCGTCCGCCAATCCCACGCCCCAGATTGGCGTTTTTTGGCGATTTAGTTGGCTTGGGGCAAGTCCGTTTTTACGAGCGTGGATTTGCTCGGCGACATTTGGTTTATTCATGCGTATTGCTCCAACAATAGACCGACCTCAGACGGCAACACAGGTCCATAAGTATCCTCATCAATCAGCACGCTCGCCCCCTTGTCGCAGTTGCCAAGACAGCAAATGGGCAGTAGGGTAAAACGACCGTCTTGTGTGGTTTGCCCATAATCAATGCCAAGCTCACGTTTAAAAGCGTCCGCCAATGCCTCATAGCCGTTTAGATAGCAAGCGATAGAATCACAAATCAAAATCACATGGCGACCCACCGGCATACGATAAATGCGGTTAAAAAATGTCGCCACGCCCTCCACGTCCGCCACAGGCATGGACAGCATATGGGCTATGGCATGGACTTGGGCATCGTCCACCCAGCCGTTACGTTTTTGGACGAGCTTTAGGGCATCAAGCACCGCCGCCCTAGGTTGTGGGTAGTGATGAATGTGATGATGAATGCCGTCAATTTCTTGGGGCGTTAAAATGGCGTGAATGTCCACTTTGGGGGTTTTGTCGGTTACTATTTTCATAAAGTTACCTGTGCTAGCGTCAGCTTGCGGTTTTGGTTTTATTTATTAAATTGATAAAACTAACTTAATTTTATCAGTTTAACAAATGGTTGGTTTAAATTTTTTGGTGTATGATATACATCCTATTTTTACTTATTAATCAATTTACTTACATTTTGACAAGTTGCCACTTCATCAAGTGCTTGTGATTTTTTAATAAAAGCAATATTAAATGTTGTCATTGGTAAGTTTTTATAAGATTGTGATAATGCCAAATGAATGGCATCGGCAATATCCATACCTGTAATCTCCCAACGCATTGCGTTTTTGAATACTTCTATATTTTCAAGATGAATATTTGTCAATCTACTTAGCTCTATCAATTTTTGGATAATTATGGCTTTATTTATTTTTTGTGATTTTAACACCCAAGCCAATTCTATAATTACCGTCATTAAAACAAAGCAGTCATTATTTGAAATCAAAATATTGGCTTGTTTTTGTTGTTCAACATCATCACCCAATAAATAACAAGCCAATACATTTGTATCCAAACTTAACATTATTGTCCTGCCTTTATACGATTATCATCATCTAATAAAGACTGTAAAAATGCCTTTTCGTCATCAGCAATCACATCGGCATCTGTGCCGATATAAGCATTAAGACTGCCTGATAGTTGTTGAACTTCTGGACTGATGTTTGTCTCTTGTTTTGGATAAAATGCAATGTGAATTTGGTGTGTGTTATCATCAAAACTAGACACAATCTTATCCATATCTTTCATGATATGTTTTGGTATTTGAATAAAAATACCGTCATTTTGTTTAATTGTGGTTAATTGCATTTTTTGCTCCATTTTTGCAAATTTTATGACCAATCAAATGTAAATACCACAATTTTATCAATCGGCTCATATAATAATACTATCCAATCCGCCCCACTGCACCCATAATGATAAGCAGGGACACTAGCGATAAAATAAAGTGGCTTGCCTTGACAAGTGATGTTTAATTTATCTTGTTGCCATTTTAAATCAATGGCTTTGAGTGCATAAGTAGGACTTGCCCAATTACCGCCTTGCTCTGATAAATCTCCACCCATTTCATCAAGCCAATCATTTTGCACTATTTCTTCATCATCTGATGAATGAATATTGGCAAGTTTATTGGTTTTGGCAAATAATTCTTGGGCTTTTTGATAATCATCTTTACACTCTTGGACGTGTTTACGCTCTTCATCAAACCACCAATCGCCAAACATCTGTTTATGATCATGAATGGCACTTCTCTCAAAATACCCTTCATTACCCAAAAACTCATATTGGTTATCATCGGTCAATTTAAAAGCAAACCAATTTTCGCCTGTAAACTCATTGTGGTATTCATGGGTATTCATACCAATATACCCTTCCAAAGGTTCAAATAGATTTAGCATATGCACCACTTGCCCACGCCAATCATCATTTACATACCCAAATCAATGCTGATAAATGGTAAAAAATGCTCTTTTGGCCAAGATTGATTTTCTACAAATAGCTTATCGCTATCAGAAAATGGCGTAAGATATTCGTTAAGTTCGTTGATGTTTTCAAAATAGGACAAGATATCCATGCCTCTTCCTTAATCACTCCTTTTTATCATCAGCCTCTTCGACATCAGCGTGAAGTGATAACGAGCTTGCCACTTCATTTTGTCCATCACGGCGAGCACCCTTGAGCTTGATTTGTAGGCGTAGCTCGTTGGGCGAGTCGGCATTACGAATCGCTTCATCGTACGAGATAGCCCCTTCATCATATAGGTCAAACAACGCTTGGTCAAAGGTCTGCATACCCACTTCACGGCTTTTAGTCATAATCGCTTTTAACTCGTGCATTTCACCCTTTAAAATCAAATCTGCCATAAGGCGGGTGTTAAGCATGATCTCCACCGCTGCCCGCCGCCCCTTGCCGTCTTCGGTACGGATTAGGCGTTGGGAGATAATCGCTTTCATGTTGCTGGACAAATCCATAAGTAGCTGTTGGCGACGCTCTTCGGGGAAAAAGTTGATGATACGGTCAAGCGTTTGGTTGGCGTTGTTGGCGTGGAGCGTCCCCAAGCACAAATGCCCCGTCTCGGCAAAGGCAATGGCGTGCTCCATGGTCTCGGTATCTCGAATCTCACCAATCAAAATCACGTCAGGGGCTTGGCGGAGCGTATTTTTCAACGCATGGTGCCATGAGTGCGTATCCACGCCCACTTCACGGTGCGTAATCATCGATTTTTTGTGCTTATGCACATATTCCACAGGGTCTTCTACCGTGATGATATGCCCTGCACTGTTTTCGTTACGATAATCAATCATCGCCGCCAAGCTCGTGGATTTACCCGAACCTGTACCGCCCACCACCAACACCAAACCCCGCTTTTCCATGATGACGTTACGCAGTTGGGGCGGTAATTTTAATTTGTCAAAATTGGGAATCTCGGCAGCAATAACCCGAATCACCATACCCACTTGCTGTTGCTGGATAAAGACATTGACACGAAAACGACTCACATTTGGCACGTTAATGGCAAAGTTGCATTCCATTTCACGTTCAAATTCATCACGTTGATGGTCGTTCATGATACTGTATGCAAACAGTTTGGTTTTGTCGGGCGATAGGGCTTGTTTGCCAAGCGGTTTCATCAAGCCTTGGTGTTTGACGCTGGGCGGAAATTCTGCCGTGATAAATAAATCCGAAGCCCCAATCTCAACGACTTTGGTCAGCATATTATACATCATGCCTTTGGCTTCGTTTAGGGTCTCTTCGGCAAAGGCGATGAGTGATTCTTCGGAAATATGGTGTGTGGTCATGGTATTTATTTCTCTTTTTAAGTTTAGGGTTGATTTTTACAATATCAATATTTTTAGGTTGCTAACTGTATTTATGATTGCTTTTCAATCTTATAGCCAAGTTTTGTAGCACAATCAATAAATCTATCAATATTTCCTACGCCCCATTGATTGCAAACAATAATTTTACTTGCATTATTTAAAGTAATAACGTCATCTTTAAAATATCTCTCCGCAAATTTTGAATTATTTTCTAAATCTGAATACAAAATTGCCGTTTCAAGTCTTGATTGCAATTCTTTGGGGAATGTATCTTGCAGATGAACAATGTCAATATTAGGGTTATTTTTACAGTAATCACTCACAACTGCCAAAACCAAGCGACCTTTACCAAAAATTCCACCGTTAAATTGATATTTGCTAAAATCTTTATTATTACGCTTGGTTTCTTGGTCTGAATGTTTCTTTTCTTTTAATTTCAATTGATATTCTTGAGCTTCTTTTACAGGAATGATAGTATCAATATCCCAAATGCTCTCACTATTTAATTTATAAGGGTTAATTTTTATACATTTAATATCCAACCCTTGTTCATTTAGCCACAATACTGTATTTGTAATGTCTTTTGAAAAATATTGATTAACCAAAATAATACGAACATTATCAAAATCTAATTTTTGAGCATAATCTCCGCCCAAGAAATTATCAATTGCTTTTTCTGCTTGCTCATTATTACAATTGTGAAAATTACCATAAAATTCAACAATCTTATCAATACTAAACAATCTTACCGTAGACGCATAACGAATAGCCTGTAAATCCATATGAAAACCGTCATTATCTCTTTTTAATTCAATAACAACCAATTTTCCAAATTCATCTAACGCCAATAAATCTAAACGTTTTTTACTGTCTTCAAAAGGTGATAACTCTTCACCCACAATCAATAATTCTTCTCCTAAAATACTAGGGTTGGATTTAATAGACTTCTTTCCAAACCCCGATTTTTGTGGATTTTTAAAAACTTCAACCCCAATACTTATAAAGGTTTATTTTTAGTTTGGAAAGAGATTTAATGATATTTTGAATGTCTTTTTCTAACATATTTCCTTCTTTAAAGGTAATTGGCTTCAACAATTCTGATTTATCACTTTCAATCAAAAAAATACTCATATGAACCTACCTATCACAATCCGCCATAACAATATCAATACTTGCCAAATAAATAATCGCATCGGATACCAAAGAGCCGTTAATCACGCTGGGCATCTGTTGCAAATGAGCAAAGGTTGGCGTACGGATACGCGTGCGATAGCTCATCGTTGAGTTGTCGGAAGTTACATAATAGCTGTTTAGCCCTTTTACGCCTTCTACCATACAGGCACTCTCCCCTGCTGGCATCACAGGTCCCCACGACACCGACACAAAGTGGTTGATGAGCGTTTCAATGTCTTGCAGGGTGCGGTCTTTTGGTGGTGGCACGGCAAGCGGGTGTTCGGCTTTATAGGCTCCGCTTGGCATATTGTTTAGGCATTGCTCAATGATACGAAGTGATTGGCGAATCTCTTCAATTTTTACCAAACATCTGTCATAGGCATCGCCGTTATAAAACACAGGAATTTCAAAGTCAAAATTCTCATAGCCCAAATACGGTCTCGCTTTACGCAAATCAAACTCAATGCCCGTCGCTCGCAGTCCTGCCCCTGTTACGCCCCACGCCAGAGCATGTTTGGCATCATATTGGGCGACATTTTGCGTGCGTCCTTTTAGCACGGTGTTGGTCATCGTTGCCTTATAGTATTCATCAAGGCGTTTTGGCATCCAGTCCAAAAACTCACGCACCAACCGCTGCCAGCCGTTTGGCAAATCGTGAGCCGTACCGCCAATCCTAAACCACGCAGGGTGCATGCGATAGCCTGTTACCGCTTCTATGACATCATACGCTTTTTGACGGTCAGCAAACATATAAAACACAGGGGTCATGCCACCAGCGTCTTGGATAAACGTCCCCCAATAAAGCAGGTTATTGGTAATCCTAAAAAACTCACTCATCATGATGCGAATGACATTGGCACGCTCAGGGGTGCTAATGCCTGCCAGTTTCTCCACCGCCATGATATAAGGCAACTCATTCATCACCCCACCCAAATAATCAATGCGGTCGGTATAAGGAATGAATGAATGCCAAGTCTGACGCTCCGCCATCTTCTCCGCCCCACGGTGATGATAGCCAATGTCAGGGATACAATCCACAATCTCCTCACCATCAAGCTGCAACACCAAACGAAACGCCCCATGAGCAGATGGGTGGTTTGGCCCGATGTTCAAAAACATAAAATCCTCATCACGCCCAGAGCGTTTCATGCCCCACTCTTCTGGCACAAAGCGTAAGTTCTCTTGCTCAAACTCTTGTTTGGCGGTGTTTAAAAAATAGGGCGTAAATTCGGTGGCTCGTGCATGATATTCTTTGCGTAATGGGTGTCCCTCCCAGTATTTGGGCAATAAAATGCGTGTCAGATGCGGATGCCCATCAAACACCACCCCAAACATGTCCCACACCTCACGCTCATACCAGTTGGCATTGGGATAAATCTTGGTCGCAGATGGAACATGCTCACCTTCTTTTAAAGCAACCTTAATTCGAATGTCTGAATTTCGCTCCAAACTCATCAAATGATAAAACACCGTAAAATCACTGTCAGGCAAGCCATGGCGGTACTGACGCAAACGCTCATCAATGGCGGACAAATCCACAAGCATGACAAAGGGCTTGGGCAATGTGCGTAAAAACAGCAAAACATCAAGCAGCTTATCACAAGCCACCCAAATGGTTGGTATGGCGTCTGCCGTTTCTTGGATAACAAGATTTTCAAACTTAGCGTTTAGCTGATTTAAAACATCAAAATCGTGAATGTGGTTAATGCTCATAATGCCAACTTTTTATAATATGTTTGTTAAATTGGTCGCTTGCGTGGGGCTTGCAGTCTCCAAACACTTTAACTAAATGGCAAATTATAACGCAAAATCGCTTTTTTTACAGCATATTTATGATAGATTACGAGAAAAATTGAATGATAAACCATTGTGAGATATAAATTTATTTTATAATTGATGGCTACATCTTGACAATAAATACTTTATTTGATATAAAATTGAGGAATTTCTTAGGTTAAGGATGTACCCGATGAAAACCGTAGCAGATATGCAAACTATCTTGAAAAAACTATCAAAATACTGGCAACAGAATGCAACTGTACATACTTTTGATGGTGATTATGATGATATTGAATTCTTTGCCGATAAAAAAGACTTTGCTGAATGTCTATTGCCTTTTGCCAACCATGATGCTTGGCTAAATGCACCACAGCCCAAAAAAGATGCTTGCTTGTCTTATGCTTGGATTCTGTATAACATGAAAACAGTCTATATAGAATGTGATGTTGTTACGCCAGCATGCGAGAATATCTTAAAATACCCCCCAATACAGAAAATTTGGCAGATGTGCAAAAAGTCATCGCCGAAGCATTGCTTGATGAAGCATTGCACACTAAGATGTCTATTGGTGCGTGCAACTATATTTACCAAAAACGAAATTTACCTCACTTAGGCGAGAATAATTTTTACCTTTCACAATGGCTAAACGAGACACTAAATAAACAACTTGATGAAAAAAATAGAAGGTTGGTGCAATTTGCAGTGGCGTGTGCTAGTGAAACACTAATTACTGACTATCTAGACATTCTATCCAAGGATAACACCATTCAAAATATCTGCTATGAAGTTACCAAGAGACACGCCCTTGATGAGCGTAGTCATTCTGGTGTATTTAGCCATGTCGCCTTGGAAGTACTAAAAAATGAAAGCAAAGAAACTAGAACGCTATTCATTAATACTCTAAAATCTACCGTACCTTTATTTGCACATACTGAAATGAAAGAATGGGAAAAAATCTTTGGAATACTTAACTTTCCTAATTATCAAGAAATATTAAGAGACACGGATACATTAAAAAATATTGGTATTTATGATAACTCAGTCAATAAACTGTTACTAACATTGGGAGCAATGTGATGGAATTACTTGGTCTTAGCATAGATATTGTTGTCTTTTTATTAATAGGTTCTTGTGTTGCAGGCTTTATTGATGCGATTTGTGGGGGTGGCGGTCTTATTTCTATTCCTGTATTATTAACCGCAGGATTTAGCCCCGCACAGGCGATTGCCGCCAATAAGTTACAAGGAACAGTAGGAGCAATTGCCTCCACCCAATATTATTTAAACAAAGGTGTATTAGATAAAAAATTACTCATTGCTTTATTGCCTCCTGCTATAATTGGCGGTACAATCGGGACTGCCACTTTATCTTTGTTACCCAGTACACTCCTTGAAAAAATTCTCCCTTTTTTGTTAATTGCAATGGCTTTATATTTTTATTTCTCCAAGAATTTGTCAGATACCACAAAGAAAGCAAAGATGGGTGTATTTCTGTTTTCTTGGACAATTATCCCTGTTATTGCTTTTTATGACGGATTTTTTGGAGCAGGTGCAGGTACTTTTTACCTACTTGCAGTAACTTCTTTACTAGGTTTTGCCGCTACCAAAGCAATGGCATATTCAAGAGTACTTAACCTAGCCAGCAACCTAATTTCCTTGCTTGTCTTTATTTATTTAGGCAAGATGGCGTGGATGGCAGGTATTTTAATGGCAATTGGCGAAACAATTGGAGTATATCTAGGTAGTCATTTAGTTGTAAAAAATGGTGCAAAACTTATGCGTCCTTTGGTGGTTATTGCCTGCGTGCTAATGGCAATTAAATTACTATGGTCATCATCTTGATTTCAAGACAAATAAGTCCACAAGCATGACAAAGGGCTTGGGCAATGTGCGTAAAAACATCAGCACATCAAGCACCGCCCCTTTATCTACCCAAACGGTCGGAATGCCGTCTGCCGTTTCTTGGATAACAAGATTTTCAAACTTAGCGTTTAGCTGATTTAAAACATCAAAATCGTGAATGTGGTGAATGCTCATAATTTCCAACTTATTTTTGGCTTGCGATTACCAAAATTTAAGCAAAATAAAAAATTTCATCGCTAATGTCTATATTTTTAAAAACCAAAACATAATTAAGGGAGTAAAATTATCAATAATATAAATTAATAAATGCTCTCATCAAACATTATTCTTAGTTTATTTTCATCAATATCAGATGTCTCTCCAACTAGGCACACCAAAACAGGACAAGTTAGCAAATCCACTGTTACGGGCATTAAACCATTAGTGAGAATTTTAGCCTGATAAAAACTAGGTAGGCTTTGAATTTTTGACAGGAATAGTTGCTTATCTAATTTATTTTCCTTTTGGTAATTGATTAAAAATACCACTTTGGCTTTACTGATAATTTTCGAATAAAATATATTGCCTTTTGTTTTTCCATAGAACTGTGTCAAATCTTGATTTAAGTAATTATAAACACTTAATTCAAGCAAGTTTGGTTGGTAACATTTTTCAAAAATAATGGGTGCAACTCCTCCGTGCAGTCTTGCCCCCATTTCAATCATTACTGGATTGACATATCCATCGGTACTTGATTTTGCCAATAACTCCATATGTACCGCTCCAAATTTAACCTCCAATGCTTTTATACACTGTGTTGCATATTGAATGATGGCTTGATATTCTTTATTTGTAATATCTAACATCTGCATATTTTCATAAACAAACTTACTGCCATTATGATGACCTTTTTTATAAACACACAAACTACAAATAAAAATATTATCATCTTGCACAATCATATCCACAACAAATTCATCACCAGTTTCAAATGATTGTAAAATATAATTATCATTCTTTATTCCCAGTGCATTAATCTTTTCCCAGTTAATATTTTTTATATAATTAGACAGCGTTTTTTTATTTTCAAAAAACATCACGCCATCACTGCCTGCTGAATTAACAGGTTTAAGAATATAACCACTTTCACTGTCAAAAAAATATTCACTGCCAGCATTGATAAGCTGGCTTTTTATATGCTTTAAACCACTTTCTTTTAAAGCATTTTGCATTATAAATTTATCTCTTCGTTTTAAGCCACTACGCACAGAATTTCCTGCCACTCCAAAATATTCTGCCAGTTGCTCACCAATGAGTACGCCTGTTTCTGCACCAATAACCACCGCCAAGATTTCATCTCTACAAAATTTTTCTTTACATTCTTGTACTGAATAAGCTACCTTATTGATAAAATAGGTATTATCAAAACTAAAATAGCCATCATTTATATCAGAATTGGTAAGTACTACATAGCATTGATAGCCTAGCTCATAAAATTTTTGTGCATATAATGCACCAGTAGAAAAAGGATCTACAATTAAAATTTTACCTTTATCCATCAACCACACTCCTAGTTGGTAAAGATTTTGCCTGTAAAAAGCATATTAATATAAAATATAGCAATAATACACGCTACTAATGGTAAAAATATTTGAGTAGCATACACATTTTGTATAATGGATAATATATATCCAAATAGCAAGCTAGCACCTGCTTGAAATGCAACATAAAAGACAGCACTGCTTTGCCCAATAAAAGCAGCTTGTTCTGTATCTTTTGCCATTAAGGATAATTTTTCTCTTATTAATATCCTAATACTATTGATAAAAAATCCAATAAGAAAACATATGGCTAGGGACAATATCTTAATATTTGACATAACAAATATTAAATCAGCAAAAATCAAACATATTGCCATTACCAAACAATATTTTGTGTTGCTTTTTATGAAAGCCGCACAAAAAGCCCCCATACCAGCAAAAGCACTAGATAAACCAAAATCTTGGGCAGTCCATTGTTTAATTTCTTGAAATATAATTGGTGTGGTTAAATTAAAACTGGTAATATGAATACCAACAAACCCCAATATAATCCATAACAAATAAATTTGTTTTTTATCTAAAAAATAAAGTTGGTTAACAGTTTGTTTGTTGTTATTCTCTTTAATTTTTATTTTAGCAAAGTACCCATTTTTTGCCCACATCATAAAAATAATGGCAAAAACAATGTCTACTAAAACAATACTTGCCATTGAATAAAAAAAGATAAATGATTTAATAGCATTCCTCCTATCATTGCCCCACCAAATGCACCAATCTGTATAACGGTTTGCATGTATCTTGATGCTTTATTTGCAGAAACAATGTTATTAACAACAAGATAATTATTGTAAGTCTCATAATTACTTAGTATGCTAACTCCCAATAATCCAGATATCAATGCAAGACCGATGAAACTATAAATTGATGGATTAAGTGCTGATAACACAAAAACAATGGAATAAAACAAAATTCGTGAAAGCATTAAATGGTGAACAGAAAGAGACAATAAATTAATTTTGGAAAACCTTTTTAATACAAATGGAATGATTGTACTAACAAATAATATCAATCCAAGAATTAAAGGGTTTTTGGTTGTCTGATAAGACAACCAAATTACCATAATCAGTAATGCCATATCACTAAAATAAAAGACAATCAAAGCACCGTAAAATTTTCTTAAATCCATAGTCTTTATGTCCCATTTTATTTTTTATGATATCTTTTAAAAGAAAGTGGACATTGCATAGGTTCAAATACAACCAACAATGGGTAGGCTGTATTGAATTTTCCGTCCCAAGCTGATATTGCTAATTCTAGGTAATTTTTCAAACCTTGTGCAAAACACTCTAAATCATATTGTGCCTTATCCTGCACATAAGCTATTGGTAAAAATTTTACCATACCTTGGACAAATGCTTTGCGAGCAAATAAACACAGAAACTTTGTATTGTCACTATCAAATCTTCCTAAAATTTGTCGCCCCATATCGCCTAACCAATCTTGCATTTTGGCTATTTCAGACTGAGAGTATAAAATATTATCCATTAATAAATCCTCATTAAAATGACAACTATAAAGCTAATTTTCAAAATCCAATGACACAATAAATCACAAACATCGTAGGATGGTAATATCACTCCACCCCATCGGGACTTCTTAAATTTTTTACCGCAATGCGGTTAGCTTGTTTTCTATCTCGCTCTGGTGTCATCATCGGCTGATAAATGTTTTGGTCAAGATGAATGCCAAGCGGACGGCGTTCCTCTTGGATTGAGTTTTGTAGGAGCATTAACGCCTGAATGAGTGCCTCGGGGCGTGGCGGACAACCAGGGATATACACGTCCACAGGCAGGATTTTGTCCACGCCCTGCACCACCGAATAAATGTCATACATACCGCCCGAGTTGGCACACGCCCCCATAGAGATGACCCATTTGGGTTCTAGCATTTGCTCATACAATCGCAGAATCACGGGTGCCATTTTGACAAAACACGTCCCTGCCACAATCATCACGTCCGCCTGACGGGGGGATGCACGGATAACCTCCGCCCCAAAGCGTGATAAATCGTGTACGCCCGTCAAGGTCGTGGCGTATTCCACATAGCAACAGCTTGTGCCGAAGTTAAACGGCCACAGCGAATTTTTTCGCCCCCAGTTGGCAAGGTTGTGCGTCAAATCCGACAATTTACCCATAAAGACGTTTTTGTCAATCTCGGCTTGGGTGATGTCGTCAATCACTTGGCGAGTTTGGTGTGGGTATTGGTCGGCGGATTCGTTGGCACGAGTGAACGTATATTTCATAATCGTAACTGCTTGTTTTTAAAACTGGCGTTTAAGAATTTTGTCTTTTAAACTATTAAAATTTTTAACAATTTAAAAGACTGTTTATATGTACAATAACTAAATTTTTGGGTGAGACTTCAAAATTACTTTCTGTTATTGTTTGATTAAAAAAGCTCACCACTTTATCGTGATTGATATGGTGATTTTGGGACAAAATCTCTTCAATATCATCAAGAATAAAGGCGATGTTTTTTAGTTTTTCATCTTGAAATCCATTGGCGTAATGGATACTTTTCATTTTGGGTGTTGATTTGGTGTTTGGAAAAGCAAGATTGAGCTGTTGCTTAATTTGCACAAAAAACAACATCAAGTCATTACCCATTATTTTGGGTAATTCTTGATTTAGAATTTGTTTTTTATATAAATATTGTGCTAATTCATTGGCTTTTTGCTTAATATCATCCACGGTCAAATTCCAAACTTAATCAAACTTCTGCGTGGTAACACGTCCTGTCTCATTGATATGGTCAATGTTTGCCATATCCTGTTTGTCCTTTTCAAGTACCGCTTGCAAGTCTTTACGCCCTGCAAAAATCCGTCCCGATGACTGGGCAGGTACCTTGCCTGTGGGGTCTGAGTGTAGCTCATCAATGCCATTAAAGGCGGTAATGCTCGCCAAATCAAAGTCGGCAGGACGCTCATAGATACGCTTTTTCTTGGCACGTTTATCAGCAGGAGCCCAGTTCATCGCCCCAAGTTTCATCTCATAGACAAGCCCCACAAACAAAATGGCGATAAAGACAAAAGCGGTCGCAAACCCCACCCAGCCCACTTCACGCACGCTTACCGAATAGGCGTACAGATACAAGGCTTCTAAGTCAAAAATCACAAAGAAAATCGCCACAAGGTAAAATTTGGCAGACAAGCGAATGCGAGCCGTCCCTGCTGAGACCACCCCCGCTTCAAAGTTTTCTTGTTTTTGAGAACCGCTTGACCGCCCACCAAGCAAACGTGGCACGACAAGCATAAAGACGACAAGCCCTAGACTGGCAAGTAAATAGACAATGGCTGACCATTCGGCTGGCATAAATCACCCCATGTGATTTTATGAAAGTAGATTATAATAAGGTATCCGCTAATCCTGACAGATTAACCTTACAATTATAGCATATTTTGTAAAATTATTTAAATAAAAAATAACCACGTCAAGTCATTGGATAAATTTGACGTTTTCACAAAAAAAACACCGCCAACATGACGATGTTTTTTTGGTTTGGGTTGTTATCGTAAAAACGCACGGGCATTACGGAACAGTCGCATCCATGCCCCATCTTTGTCCCACTCGTTAGGTTTCCATGAGTGATTGACCGCACGCAGTGTCCGCTCTGGGTGTGGCATCATGAGCGTTACCCGTCCATCATTACTACAAACACCTGTAATGCCTTGCGGTGAGCCGTTGGGATTTAAAGGATAATGCTCAGTGGGTCGCCCTTGACTGTCCACATAGCGTAGGGCGATTTGACCACTGTTTTCTAGCTCAAAAATTGCCTTATCATCAAGGTTGGCAAAGCCCTCTCCATGTGCCACCGCAATCGGCAAAATACTGTCTTGCATGCCTTTTAATAACACAGATTTGGTGCGTTCTACACGCACATTGACGGTGCGAGCCTCGAACCGTGCCGATACGTTGGTGCTAAACCGTGGGAAATGCCCTGCCCCGACCATCAAGTCTTTGAGTTGACTCATCATCTGGCAGCCGTTACACACACCCAATGCAAAGGTCTCGGGACGATGGAAAAATCTGGCGAACATCATGGATAACTCTTCATGATGTAACACGCTATTTGCCCAACCCGAGCCTGCCCCTAGCACATCGCCATAGCTAAATCCACCGCAGGCTACCAGTCCATCCACATCGCGCAGATTGACACGTCCGCTCATCAGGTCACTCATGTGTACATCTAGCGCCTCAAAGCCTGCCAACTTAAAGCCTGCCGCCATCTCCAAATGCCCATTCACGCCCTGTTCACGTAAAATGGCAACTTTGGGGTAACTGGTGCGATTATTCACATATGGGACTTCTATGGCTTGATTTAAGTCATAATTTGCCTGTGCAATTAAGCCTTGATGATCAATGTCATTGATAAGTGCAAACTCTTGGTCAGCACAAACAGGATTATCACGCAAGCGAGCGATGGCGTGGCTGACCTTTGTCCACTCATTTTGCAAATCGCTACGCATAAATTCCAAGTCCACACTGGCTGTCTGTATGCTTAGAATGTCTTGGTCGGCACCACCGGCAGGGGTTTCAAAGACTTGTCCGATTTCACTTACCAGCTCTGACACGCCCATACTGTGAGCCAACTCTTCAAAATCAAAAGCATACTCAGGCAGAACTTGTACCACCGCCCCCAACTCTTCGGCAAATAATTCACCTAAGGTATTAGCACTTTCTAATGATAAGTTAATTGCCACACGAGCGGTAAACTGCATCTCCGCCACTGTTGCAATCAAACCACCATCAGAGATATCATGATAAGCATTGATAAGACCTTGATGATTGGCACTTTGGATAAAATCAAAAAAGTGCCTTAAATCATCAGCACTATCCACATCAGGACAGTCATCACCAAGTTGACCCAAGGTTTGGGCAAGGATAGAGCCACCTAGACGGAATTTACCTTTTGACAAGTCAATGCGATACAGACGACTATCAATATTGATAAGCTCAGGCGTTAATGTCTTATTGATGTCTTGAACAGGGGCGAAACCTGTGATAATAAGACTCATGGGCGACACCACCGCTTTGTCCACGCCATCATCTTGCCAACCGGCACGCATGGATAAGCTATCCTTACCCACAGGAATGGCAATGCCCAAGGCAGGGCATAGCTCTTCGCCCACCGCATAAACGGCATCATACAACGCCACATCTTCACCATCATCACCACATGCCGCCATCCAGTTGGCAGATAGGGTGATGTCTGATATCTTGGCGATATTGGCACTGGCTAAGTTGGTTACCGCCTCGCCCACTGCTAGGCGTGCCGATGCTTTGGGGTTGATGAGTGCCACAGGCGTACGCTCGCCCATCGCCATCGCCTCGCCGGTATCAGCAAGCAATCCTGTCATCGTCACCGCACAGTCCGCCACAGGCACTTGATAACGCCCCACATACTGCTCACGTACCACCATGCCCGTGATAGAACGGTCGCCAATACTAATCAAAAATGATTTGCTTGCCACGGTCGGATGTCTTAGCACATCTCGAACAGCACTGGCAATGTCCAGCTCGTCGACATTTAGTGCTGTTAGCTGAGCATTTTGGCGACGTACCGAACGTTTCATCTTGGGCGTGCCACCTAGTAGCACTTGCATGGGCATGTCCACCGGCTGTTCTGGCAGTAGCTCGTCATTGACTTTAAGCTGACGCACATCGGTTGCCACACCCAACACCGCAAAAGGACAACGCTCACGCTCACAAATTTGAGTAAATAACCCCTCGTCCTTAGGGTCAATGGCTAGCACATAGCGTTCTTGGGCTTCATTTGACCAAATTGCCATTGGCGACATACCACGCTCTAATGATGGCACTTTTCTAAGCTCTAACACCGCCCCAAGCTCATGGTCGTTCACCAGCTCTGGCATGGCGTTAGATAGACCGCCTGCCCCCACGTCATGAATAGAGACAATGGGATTATGCTCCGCCCCCATCGCCCAGCAGGTATCAATCACCTCTTGGCAACGGCGTTCCATCTCGGCATTATCACGCTGTACACTGGCAAAGTCTAGTCCCTCATCTAGGCTACCACTATCCACCGAGCTTGCCGCCCCACCGCCCAGACCGATTTGCATGGCAGGACCGCCCAGCACAATGAGCAAATCGCCCTGCTTGATGGCATTTTTTTGTACCAAATCACGTTTGATATTGCCATAACCACCAGCAATCATAATCGGCTTATGATAACCACGCATTTGACTGCCGTCCTGCATGGCACTGGTGTCAAGCTCAAAACTTCTAAAATAGCCCGTTAAGTTAGGACGACCAAACTCGTTACTAAATGCCGCACTGCCAAGCGGAGCGTGAGTCATGATTTCAAGAGCGGACGCCATCCGTTCTGGCTTGCCGTATGCTTTGGTATTCACTTCCCATTTTTCGGGCATCTCTGGCAAGTGCAAATGCGACACGCTAAATCCCGCCAAGCCTGCTTTTGGCTTACCGCCACGCCCTGTCGCCCCTTCATCTCGTATCTCACCACCCGAGCCTGTCGCCGCCCCTGCATAGGGAGCAATGGCGGTGGGGTGATTGTGCGTTTCTACTTTCATCAAGATATCAACAGGCTCTTCATGAAAGTCGTATTCATGCACGCCATCGCTATTTTTATTGACATAAAACCGCTCAGCGGTAAAACCTTCCATGACCGCCGCATTGTCTTTATAAGCAGACAAAATCCCCTCAGGTGAGGTTTCATGGGTGTTTTTAATCATTTTAAACAATGATTTGTCTTGTTTTTTACCATCAATTGTCCATTCGGCATTAAAAATCTTATGACGGCAATGTTCGCTATTGGCTTGGGCGAACATCATCAGCTCCACATCAGTGGGGTTACGAGCTAAGATATTAAAATGCTTGACCAAATAATCCATGTCCTCGTCAGACAGGGCAAAGCCAAACTCACGATTTGCCTGCACCAATGCCGAACGCCCCTGCCCCATGATGTCAATGTGCGTGAGACTTGCAGGTTTGTCATCACCAAACAGAGCTTTGACCGCTGACAACTCATAGCTTAGGCTTTGGGTCATGCGGTCGTGCAGGATATTTTGGGCGACCTGTGGCAGTTTGCGTGGTAGCTCGCCATCGCCTGTTAAGGTAAACAACACCACACGCTCGACACGCTCAATGTCCACCCCACAGTTTCTAAAAATATCAGTCGCTTTGGATGCCCACGGGCTAATCGTACCAAAACGTGGCGACACCACCACTTGACGCTCGCCATCGCCTGCCGTATCTTCATCAACCTCCAAGCCGTCATTTAAGAGACTCAACGCTTTTTGGCGTGCATCAGCCGTCAGATAACTGGGAAAAACATAAATCTGCTGTGATTTGATGGCACGAATGGGTAAATTGGCTTTGGTATTTAGCTCTTTGATGAGAGCGTCTGTCTGAAACTGGGTTAAAAACGGCTTTCCAGCGATGGTCATCATGATGGTCATTCCCCACAATTTGATGAATAAGATAAAATGACAAACAATAGAAACAATATAAAAGCAACAAGCAATTATCAACACGCTATTTTAACAGATTTTACCCCAGTTATGCCAATGCTTTGCTGATATTTTTAAAAATTGTTACAAATGTTCAAACACCCCAATATTCACGATTTGACTTTGACACTCATCAAAACTCACTTTGCCATGGAAAATTTTGGCTTTTTGAGCAAAAAATGCTAGAATAAGCCAAATTTTATCCTTATGTCATCATGTCAGCGACCACCCCAACCCCCAACACCCCCCAAGCCACTGCCAGCACCAATGCCAATGTTTGGTACAAAAACTACATGGTCATTGTGTTCGTCATCGGACTGCCACTCATCGTAGTCATTGGCTGCATTTTCTTTATCGTACACGCCTTTAAAATCAAAGACTCGCCCGTGCGTGATGACTGGTACATGGACGGCAAAAGCCTCTACCAAGACGCCTCCAAAGATAAGCTCGCCCATGATTTAGGCTTATCAGGCATCATGCGATTAGACGGCACGCCGGATGATTATGACGTGCGATTTGAATTAAAATCCGCCCAAAGCATGAGTTATCCTGCCACACTCAATGTCAAGGTCTCACACGCCACTGACAAAGCCAAAGACCGTGATTTTGTGCTGACTTACCAAAGTGATAATCTCTACACTGGCACACTCACGCTTGACCCCCTACCCGCCAAATACTATCTTAACATCACCAACGATGACGATAGCACTGCCGAGATAGAAGCTGGCTCATGGCGACTGACTCATAGCCAAAAACTGCCCGCCCAAAACGTGGCATTTTTGCCCTTGGTTGCCTTTGATAACGAACACCAAACCCTACCCGACCAACGGAACAAACGCCACCAACAACACGCCCCTGACACGGTACCGCCATTGGCACAATAATTATTGGACGATAACCCATCAATCAGCCCAAAAGCCTAAGATGACCAACACAAGCCGTCAAACTTATCAACCATTGACCGCTTTTCATGTCAAATGGCTTGCCATGCTACTCATGACCGCCGACCATGTGGCGTGGCGTTTTTTGGAGTATGATACGCATTTATCGGAGATACTGCACTTTATGGGGCGGGCGGTAGCTCCACTCATGTGTTACTTGCTCGTGGTTGGCTTTTATCACACGCATGACGTCAAGGGCTATGCCAAGCGATTGGGGCTGTTTGCCCTTATCTCACAACCACCCTTTTGGCTGTTTAATATCGGCATTAGCGATGCTGTGTTACTATCTCAAAACTTCATTGAAAATCAGGGACAAACCGACTGGGCTGTGATGACACGTCTCATGCGTGGTAATGTGCTGTTTTCGCTGTTTTTATCACTCATTGCTTTGATGATTCGGCACCATAAGGTTTTTAATATTTGGGAAAAGGCAATCCTTATCGCCCTACTCTATCCTATCATCAGCCTATGTGATTATGGCTTTGCCATGATTTATATGACGCTACTGTTTGATTATTTTTATAAAAATCAGCCTAACTACCTTATCATCGCTTATCTCTTATCCTTGCCTGTCATCTATGTACTCATCTACGGCTTTAACACCACCGTAGGGCTTGGCTATATGCACTTTGGCATGATACTCACCGCCCTTATCATCTATGGCTTTAATGGACGAAAGGGGTCTGACTTTGGCGGTCGCTACTTGTTTTATTGGTTTTATCCTGTGCATTTATTGGTGATTGCGATGGCGGAATATTTTCTTTTGGATTATGTTAAATAAATTATTAGCATCAAAAAAACACAACCCAAAGATTGTGTTTTTAATTTATAAATTTTAAAAGAATAAAATGGCACACCTTGCCATTAACCACATTTAGCCTTTATTATCATTTGGCACATTATCCACATTTTCATCATCGGCAACGGTCGTGCCTAGCCTACTCATGCGTCTGTCCATAAGCTGTCTGGCAAGGGCTTGCATGTCATCAACACGGTCAATCTCATCAACAATTTCAAGCCCGAGCAAGGTTTCAAGCACATCTTCTAAACTCACAATACCTTTAACTTCACCAAACTCGCCCACGACAAGGGCGATGTGCAGTCGCTCTTTTAACATCAAATCTAACACATCAAACAACTTCATCTTGGCAAAGACAAAAGTAATGTCTCGCTTAAAATGCTTAATGGGCGTGTGAATCTCTTGGTTGGCTTTGGCAATAAGTAGGTCGCTTTTTAGGACAAAACCTGTGGCATTATCCAGGTCTTCATCAAAAATGGGAAAACGAGAAAATGGCAATTTAGGGTGCGTGGCGAACACATCACCCACCGTCATATTCTCATCAAAGGCAATCATCACCGAGCGTGGCGTAACGATACTCTCCACATGAATCATGCTCAGAGCCAACGAGTTTTTGATAATACGTGTCTCCAACTCACTCATCTGCCCTGAGACTTCGCCCTGATTGGCAAGGGCGATGAACTCATGACGGTTAAACCCACTCTCGTTATTACCCTGAGTGAGCAAGCGAGAGACTTTCTCGGCAATCCACACGATGGGAAACAGCAAAATACTAATGCCCTTGACATAGTACGCCACAGGCACAGCAAAACGTCGCCAATAAGTCGCCCCTAGCGTCTTTGGGATAATCTCACTGCCCATGAGTACCGCAAGCGTCATCACGCCACTAAACACCCCAAACCACGCACTACCAAACACAATCGTCGCCTGCGAACCTGCCCCAAGCGAGCCTAAGGTGTTGGCGATGGTGTTGAGCGTGAGAATTGATGAGATGGATTTTTCGATGTTTTTAACTTTGACTTCATTGAGTAAGTCGGCAGTTTTGGGGTTGTCATCTCTTAGCGTGTCGATATAGCTTGGGGTCATTGTCAAAAGGGTCGCTTCTGAAATAGAACAAATAAAGGAAACAATCAGCGACAACGCCACATAAAAGATAAGCAAGATAACATTGGTGCTACTTGCCTGCCCCACGCTCTCGCCTGCTGTGGCAAAGGCAATGATGGGCGTGATGGCTAATAAAGAGATGGCAATAAGGAAAAATCGCGGTCGGGGCATATAAAGAGTGAGTGACTTAAATTAATCGCTAATATTAAGCTAAAATGATGACAACTGCAAGTATTTTAGGATAAAGTGGACAATTTTATGATGATGAACGTGGTTAGGGTTGGGAGCAGAACGGTATTTTTTGGGAAATTTATAAAATTTTTCAAAGACTTATGTAAAATTTTATAAAATGCGTTTGTTTTATGGTATGATATGCGTTATTTTTCGTTTTGGAAATTTAGGAACACTCATGCTACTTTCTATTTTGGCGACCACCGCCCCGGCTCAACCCAATGCTTTTTTGCAATTATTACCGATGATTGCCATTTTTGCCATTTTCTATTTTCTCATCATTCGCCCCCAGTCCAAGCGTGCCAAAGAACACCGTGCCATGGTCAATGCGTTGGCAGTGGATAATGAAGTGGTGTTTGCTGGCGGTCTGGTCGGTCGCGTCAAAAAAGTTGATGGCGACTATGCGGTCATCGCCCTAAACAACAACACCGATGTCAAAATCCAACGTGCGTCCGTGATTAGCGTATTACCCAAAGGCACGATTGAAAATATCTAAATTCGGTATTGTTAAATGTGCATTTTAAATAAATGCACTAGGCAAAAGGATAAGCCCTATTTTAACAAGACCAAACAATAATTTAACACTTAAATTATTGTCAATTATTAAAGGGTTTGGTTTGTGCAGTTTTTAAATGATTTAATTAATAAGCCAAACCCACATCATCAACCTTTGTAAAGAAGTCCTTATGCATTACCCTGCTTGGAAATACATACTCATCGCTGTGGTGCTGGTCGTCTCTGGCATTTACGCCCTACCCAATCTCTACCCTGATGAACCTGCGGTACAAATCACAGGTGCCAGTGCTGGTACTGAACTGACATCTGACGTGTTGGTGCAGTCACAGGCTCTGCTTGATAAGGCAGGTTTGGCACATCATGATGGTAGCTTTGCCAATAACAGTGCCTTGATTCGCCTAAATACCGCCGAAGACCAGCTCAAAGCCCAAGAGACCTTACGCCAAAACCTAGGCGAGAACTACGTTGTGGCACTAAACCTTGCCCAGACCACGCCCGAATGGCTAAAAAACATCGGGGCAAAGCCGATGAAACTGGGTCTGGACTTGCGTGGGGGCGTGCGGTTCGTCCTAGAAGTGGACATGGATAAAGCGTTAGAGCAACGCCTAACGGTTGCCACCCAAGACGTGCGTCGCAATCTGCGTACCGCCAAAATCGCCGTCAAAAGCCTAAGAACCACCAAAGATGGCATGGTACTGACCTTTAATAGCGACGATGAACGCAACCAAGCCCAAAGTGCCCTGCAAGGGAACATGATGGACTTCACGCTAAGACCCCTTGCCAGTAATGACGGGGCGGTGCTAGAACTCACTTATACCGAACAAGCCCTAAACCAAATCAACGAGTATGCTGTCGGTCAGAACTTGACCACCTTGCGTAACCGTATCAATGAGCTGGGTGTGGCAGAAGCACTGGTACAGTCGCAAGGCACCAACCGTATCGTTGTAGAGCTACCTGGCGTGCAGGACACCGCCGAAGCCAAACGTGTACTGGGTCGCACAGCAAACTTGGAGTTTCGCATGGTCGCAGACGGTGCGGAGAGTTTCACAGGCGGTATCGCCCCTGCCGGCACCGAAGCCTTCCCTTTTGGTACGCTTGATGGTTCACCCGTCTTACTTGACCGCCAAACCATCGTGACAGGCGATAAAGTCCAAAACGCCCAAGCCGGTGTTGATGAAAATGGTCGCCCACAGGTATCTATTACCCTAGACACCGCAGGCGGTCGTCTCATGCAAAACGCCACCAGCACCAGCGTGGGCAAGCAAATGGCGGTGCTATTTATCGAAAACAAGCAACGCATCGGCTATGAGACCGACCCCGCCACAGGCGAGACTAAGGAAGTGCGTCAGCCTTATAGTGAGACTCGGGTCATCAACCGTGCCACCATTCAGGCGGTGTTGGGCTCATCCTTTGTCATTACAGGACTAGACAGTCCTGCCGAAGCTGGCGAGCTTGCCCTACTGCTTCGCTCTGGGGCATTGGCAGCACCGATGTACTTTGTCGAAGAGCGTACCATTGGTCCATCACTGGGTCAAGATAACATTGATAAAGGTCTTAGTGCATCCAAAATCGGCTATCTGCTCGTGTTCTTATGGATGATTGTGTTCTATCGTGCTTGTGGTGTGATTGCCAATATCGCCCTTGCCTTTAACATCATCACGCTGGCGGCGGTGATGTCCATCATCGGCTCATCGCTGACCCTGCCCGGTATCGCTGGGGTCGTGCTGACCATGGGTATGGCGGTGGACGCTAACGTGCTGATTTTTGAGCGGATTCGTGAGGAGCTTGCCAGTGGTGCCAAGCCCAAGTCCGCCATCGTTACAGGCTTTGACCGTGCATTTAGTTCCATCTTTGATGGTAACTTAACCACGCTACTGATTGCCTTTATCTTGTTTGCCATCGGTACAGGTCCTGTCAAGGGCTTTGCCATCACGCTTGCTGTCGGTATCATCACTTCCTTGTTTACCGCCATCATTGTCACTCGTGCCTTGATGCAAATCTGGTACGGCAATCGCAAAAATCTCACCAAAATTAGTATCGGCTAGGAGTAGAAGATGACAGACAATAACGACAATCTTAACACCACCGGTGAGACTCGCCGTCGTCGTGCTCCACGCCGTGACGGTAAGGGCAGTAACGCCGCTGCCAATGCCAGCCTTGACAATCAAGCCATCATCGCCCAAACCGATGAGTTTGCCGAAAAAGAAGGTGGGGTCAAACTACTGGGTAATAAACGCATTATCCCGTTTATGAAATTAGAGATCCCCATGGTGGTTCTCTCTGCCATCTTGGTGATTGCCAGTTTGGTTGCCATCACCACCAAGGGGCTAAATCTCGGACTGGACTTCACAGGCGGTATCTCTGCCGATGTGGCGTACAGTCAGCCTGTGGAGCAGGCACAAGTTGCCTCCGCTCTAGCTGACAAAGGCTTTAATGATGCGGTTGTGCAGTATCTTGGCACCCGTCAAGAGCTACTCATTCGCCTGCCACCCCAAGAGAACAAAGACCCTGAAGGTCTAAGCGACGCCCTAAGCGATGCCCTAAACCTACCTGCCAACCCTGCCAAAGTGGATAACGTCAACATCATCGGCAGTCAAGTGGGTAAAGAAGTCTATACACAGTCGCTCATGGCGTTAGGATTGGCACTTATTCTAATGATGGTGTACATCTCCATTCGCTTTCAATTCAAATTGGCAGTGGGAGCAACGCTCGCCCTGTTCCATGACGTGATTGTGGTGTGCGGACTTTTTGCCATCTTTGGTTGGCCGTTTGACTTGACCGTGCTTGCCTCTGTGTTGGCATTGATTGGTTATTCGGTGAACGACACCATCGTGGTCTATGACCGTATCCGTGAGAATTTTCGCCGTGTGCGTGGACTGCTGCCCCGTCAAGTCATTGACCTATCTCTGACTGAGACCTTACGCCGTACTTGCATGACCTCTGGTACGGTCTTTGTGGTTGTGCTTGCATTGCTGTTCTTAGGTGGTGAAGGTCTGTTTTGGTTTGCTCTGGCTCAGTTTATCGGCACCATTGCAGGGACGTATTCATCGGTCTATGTTGCCAGCTCCATTCCTTTGCGTATGGGCTTGTCTCGTGAAGACTTTGTGGTGCGTGTCAAACCTGAATTTGAAGAAGAAGTGGTGGTTTTTGCTGACCCCAAACTCCAAAACGCCCAAGATTGATTTAAAATTGACAAAACCGCTCAAATGATTTTGGGCGGTTTTGTTTTTGGGGCAAATAATTTAAATTTATACCCACAATCTAACCCCCACCCTCATAAACCCCCACCACATTCCCCACCACGATAATTGCAGGGGCAGGCAGATTGGCAACTGCTTGTTTTTGTACAATATTTGAAAGCAACCCTGTCAGTACCGCTTGATTTGGCAAACTGGCATTTGAGATAATCGCCATGGGCGTATCCGTGCTAAGTCCGCTTTTGGTCAGGTTCGCCACGACTTTGTCAATGGCATGAAGCCCCATATAAAACACGAGCGTCTCGTCCTTGTGATACACGCTTTTTAGACCGTCAAACTCGCTGTCCTGATAGCACGCCGTCAAAAACCGCACACTGGTCGCAAGCCCCCTATGCGTGAGCGGTATGCCCGCCCCGCTCGCCCCTGCAAGGCTTGCCGTAATCCCTGCCACGACTTGATATGGCACGCCCGCAGTACGGCACGCTAGCATCTCCTCGCCCCCACGCCCAAACACGAACGGGTCGCCCCCTTTTAGGCGTAGCACACGCTTGCCACACTTGGCATACTGCACGATAAGGGTGTTAATCTCATCTTGGGTTTTGGTGTGATGACTGCGTTTTTTGCCGACAAAAATCTTGTCGCTATCACGCCGACACAACTCCACAATGACAGGCGAGACAAGGGCATCGTACAGCACCACATCCGCCTGTTGCATAAGTCGCAACGCCTTAAAGGTCAATAAATCGGGGTCGCCTGCCCCTGCCCCCACGATATAGACTTCGCCTGTGTTTTTATTGTCATTTTTGATAAAATCATCTAATTCATCGGATAAATTTTTTATGGGTTTGTCATTTAAGGCATTGGTAAAAATCTTTTCCCAAAAATGCCGTCTTTGGTTGATTGTGCTTAATTTTTCTTTAACAGTATTTCTAAATTCGCCTGCTTTTTTGGCAATGTCGCCGATATTGCTTGGCAAACTGCTTTCTATTTTGGCACGGATAAGGCGAGCCAATACAGGGGCTTTACCATTTGATGAAATGCCAATGGTAATCGGGTCTCTATCCACAATCGCAGGGAAGATAAAATCGCATAACTCTGGCGTATCCACGACATTGATAAACAGCCCAATTTCTTTGGCGTTTTGATGAACGATTTTATTTAACTCATTATCATCGGTGGCACAAATTACCAATATGATATCATGCTCATTTTTTATGTCTATCAAATCCTGTTTTTCATAGGATTTTTGAATGATGATATGATTATGATGAATCAAAAATTCTTTAAAATCTTTATCAAAATTTTTGGCAAGCACAACCAACCTTGCCCCTGCATTGGTTAATAACGTGGCTTTTCTTTGGGCGACATCTCCGCCCCCAATGATGAGTACGGTTTTTTGATTTAGATTAAAAAATAAAGGCAAGGTATTCATATTGGCGTTTTGGCTGATTTGGTTAATGTTTAAAAAGAAAACCGTTCGTGGTGAGCTTGTCGAACCATGAAAAGGTTTTCTATCACCCGAAGGCATAGCTCAGGGCGAACGGAAAACCTTTTAAATATGACATTTTTTATAATTGCGTATGTAATCCGCATTCACGGTGTGCCAATGCCTTTGTTGGGTCAAAATAATCATCTTCGCCATAGTCTGCTATGGTGGGTAATCCATGATTGGCTTGATAGGTATTTAATTCATCTGCCGATAAATAAAACAACGGAGCGACTTTTAATACACCGTCTTTGGATAGACTTAATACGTCCAATGCCGTACGAAATTCGGTTTGGTCTTTACGAATGGCATTAAACCACACATCAGGATTTAACTCCGCCAATGCACGGCGAAACGGTTCTAATTTGACCTGTTCGGTAAATTCGGCATGATAGTCGCTATCCACATCAGGAATACCGTTTATGGTTACGTCCGCCAATGCCACATCACGAAAGGCACGAGTTTGGGCAGGGATATAAGTAACCACATTTAGATTTAATTCTTTAATGAGTTTTTGGGCGTGTTTATAAGTTTGCACGGTATTATATCCGCTATCCACAAATAGCACGGTAATATCAGGGCGAATGCTTGACACCAAATGCAAAATAGACGCTTCATAAGGGCGAAAATTGGTGGTAATAATGGGATTTTTGGCAATGGATAATGCCCATTTGACAATCTCTTGGGGCGTTTTACAAGTAAGTGATGAATTATATTCATCAAGGTTTTGTTCATTCACAATAGTTTTTGACATGATAAGCTCCAATTAACTAAGGTGGATATATCATAAAACGAAATTTTTTATTTGTAATCTTATAAAAATTACTATCGTTAATCGGTTTTGGCATATTAAATTTTTTATTTAATTTTTGAAATTTTTTAAATATAAAAAACCATAGGACAATATCATTTATCCTATGGTAAAGTTTATTTGGGCGAATTACAATTCGCCCCTACATATCTACATTTGGCAGTAGTCCAAAAAGTATGCTGAACTAGGTTTTCCGTTCGCCCTGAGCTTGTCGAAGGGTGATAGAAAACCTTTTCATGGTTCGACAAGCTCACCACGAACGGTTTTCTATAATTCTAATTTTTACAAAAATTTATTTTAAATTTAAAACCTAGCGAAACATCGGCAACGCATTGACTGATTGTCGGCTTTGGGCGGTTTTTAAATCATTTAAGGTTAATATCAGTGTATCTACTTTATCATCATCTACAATAAAACCATTTGCCCCTGATTTGACAAAATAACTGGACTGGTCAAGCCCAAACGCACCGCCCACGATTATCGTGGCGTGGTCATTGATTTTGCGGAGTTGGCGGATTAGGCTAAAGACTCGCCCGTCTTTAAAATCTTTGACATAAATTAGGATATTTTTTAATGTGTTAATATCCAAACTTTGTGCCAATTCATGTTCATTATCATCAGCCGTTAATAAAATATGATAATCCAAATGACTATCTTGATAATCTTTTGCTAATATGGTGATTAGGGTGTTTTCTTTATTTGCCAATGTATCGCTTATTGTCAAATCAATACTTTGTGATAATGCCGTTTTTTCATCATCGGACATATTGGTGGCATATAACACCACGTCCGAAACTTCTTGGCTTATTACGTCATTTTTTAAAATAATCAATTTCATATTTTTATCCTTTTTATATTAACCATATACCGCTTCTTTAAATGGAGCAATACCTGCTCGTTGCACATAATCGGCAAAGGTTTCTATATCGTCCGCCGTCTCTTGGCGATTGTTTTTATAAACATTGGCAATGGTTAAAATCGTATCCGCCACATCATCAGCCGATACCGCTCGCCCCAATATCTGCCCAAGTCGTGCGTCCGCCCCAGAACTTCCGCCCAGACTAATCTGATACCAATGTTCGCCTTTTTTGTCCACGCCCAAAATGCCAATATCGCCCACATGATGATGAGCACAGGCATTCATACAGCCTGACATATTTAGGCGAATTTGCCCCAAATCATATAAATAATCCAAATCATTAAAGGCATTTTCAATGTTATGGGCGATATTGTGCGTGGTGGCATTGGCAAGCGAACAACAATCAAACCCTGGGCAAACTATCATATCAGTCAGCGTGCCGATATTGGCTCGTGCCAAATTAAGCTCTTTTAGGGCGTGATATAAGTCATACAGGTCGGTGATTTTAACATCGCCCAATACCAAATTTTGCTGATGCGTGGCACGAATCTCGCCTAAGGAATATTTATCCGCCAAATCAGCAAGTTTATTCATCTGGTAACTTGTCAAATCGCCTGCTGGAATATATTTGTCATTTATCACGCCTGCTTTTAGTGAAATCACAACCGCTTTATAACCGTTTATTTTATGAATGACGGTATTATGCTCATACCAATTTTTAAACTCTTTATCGGCATTTAATTGTTTTTGCAAAATGTCATTGGCAGTTAATGGGTCAATCGTTTCATAATCAGGCTCGCTAAAATAACTTTCTGCCTTTTTAAAATGCTCATCGGTCAATGTCAAATCGCCGTCTTTGGAATATTGCCATTCTATATCCACTTTTTTGGCAAATTCATCTTTACCCATACTCTCAACCAATATCTTAATACGAGCTTTGTATTTATTATCACGCCGTCCTTCTAAATTATACACCCTTAAAATAGCGTCCAAATAACTTAATAAATGACGGCGTGGCAAAAATTCGTTAATGACTTTACCAATCATCGGTGTCCGCCCAAGTCCGCCCCCAACGATGACTTCAAAACCAATCTCGCCATTTTTTTGTACCACATGAAGCCCAATGTCATGCACCTGCGTGGCGGCACGGTCGGCAGTTGTGCCAATGACGGCAATTTTAAATTTGCGTGGCAAATAGGCGAACTCTGGGTGAAAGGTACTCCATTGGCGGATAATCTCGCAGTAGGGGCGTGGGTCGGCAATCTCATCGCCATGAATGCCCGCATAGGGGTCGGTCGTGGTGTTGCGAATGCAGTTGCCCGATGTCTGAATGGCGTGCATTTGGTTGTCCGCCAGTAGTTGTAAGATGTCGGGGACTTCGGGCAATTTGACCCAGTTAAACTGAATGTTGGTGCGAGTGGTAAAATGCCCATAGCCCTTATCATAAGTGTCGGCAATGTGAGCCAGCGTTCGCATTTGATAGCTTGCCAAAAGCCCATAGGGAATGGCGATACGAAGCATGGGGGCGTGGCGTTGGATATAGAGTCCGTTTTGTAGGCGAATGGGCAAAAACTCATCTTCGGGCAACTCGCCTGCCAAATACCGCTCGGTCTGACGGCGGTATTGGGCGACACGTTCATTGACAAGGGCTTGGTCGGCATAGGAATATTGATACATGGCTGGTTCCGTTTGGCTGTTAATGGCGATATGGTAAAAAAAAGCCGTCAAAAAGGGTAATGCAAAAATGGCATATAGATAGGGGGAATTTGCATAGCGTTGATTTGGGGCGGTTGCGTGGGTGGGGTGGGTTTTGTATAATGTTTTGGATTTAATTGATGTATGAGATATACGCCCCATTATTTTATTTAAATAGATGTGTAGGGGCGAATTGCAATTCGCCCTATTTTAAAATTTGATAATTGATTAAACTCACGTCAATGAAACAAAAATTCAATAACCCAATTCAACCCAACCCCATGAAAAAATTACTTCAATACAAAATCGTCCGCTTTTTCTTATTTATCTTAATATGGATAGCATTAAGCCAGCTTATCTCGCTATTTAACAAACCTGCATTTAGACAGCCGAGCGACTATTTTAATATTTGTGCCACAACAACCACAAAAGACGACAAACTTTTACCACTTGTTATCCTAAAAGAGTATGAACAAGCACCCAACGATTACCAATTATGCAAAAATCCCATACAATCTACAAATAGCGTATGGCGACTTAAACTTCATCAAAATCCCGACCAAACCTATTTATTAAAAACATGGAACGACAGCCTTGCCGACCCCGTCGAATATCATTATAAACTCATTGATGATAAGGTAGAGCCGATTGCATGGCGACATGGAGGCATGATATATCAAATGATGAGTTATTTTTGGGGGCTACTGATTACCTTAATCATTCATAGCATTAGTAAAAGGGTGTGGGCAAAAAAGGCTTTACAGGCACATACTCAGCAATAGAAATGCCTTAATAAAAATAAACCCCAAATATGCAAGTTTGGGGTTTATTTTGACTTATTTTTTAATCTTATCAAAAATAAGCCCTATAATCAGCCCGACAATGGCAAATGGTAGCCACTCCATCGAATATTCTTTTAAAGGAATATTCATACCCGCCACAGACAGCACCGATACAAGCGTAACTAATGCAAGGCTGATGCGTTTGGCAAAAACAGGCACGGGTCTTATGATATTTAGCCCAAGCAAAATCATCGCTGTCATGGTAATTGGATACAATATCAACAGCACAGGAATGGATTTGTCAATTACCGCACTTAGTCCCTGATTTGCCAAAATAAAACCGATGAGTGTAAAGGTGATGGCATAGGATTTGTAAGATAATTTCACCGCACCGATTTTGGGAAAAATTTTGTGAAAATACTCCGATGCTGATACAGTCAGACCCACGGTTGTGGTCAGACACGCCAAAGAAGCAATCAATCCTAACACCACCCCACCTGATGAGCCAAAACCTAGCACCGCGGATTTATTCAAAATAAACGTGCCGATGTTTTGCCCTTTGTCCGCCACTTGCATCAGCTCATCTGCCGATAGGGGTAAATGGTTGCCAATCCAGCCAAGCGACAGGTAAATGAGTGCCAATGCAGAGATGGCAATCAGCCCTGATTTTGTGGTTTCAACAAACAAATCAGCACGCTTACCGAGTTTTTGGCTAATGGCATTCATGACCAGCACTGAAAACGCCACAGATGCAATCATATCCATGGTGTTATATCCTTCTAAAAAACCAATAAAAAACGCCTTACCATCATAATTTGGCAGGGCAATACTGGCAGGATTAGCACCCAACTTAATAAATGCGATGATAATAAGTGCCAATACTGTAACAAATAAGATGGGCGTTAAAATCGCTCCAATACGGTCAACCAATTTGCTCGGATTGATAGACAGCCACAGTGAGATGGCATAATAAATCACGGTAAAGATGAACAGGCTTGTCCAGTTTGGTGCCTGCAAAAATGGCAACACCGCCATCTCATACGCCACCGCTCCTGTACGTGGAATGACAAAAAACGGAGCGATGGTCAGATAAATCGCTGACAATAATGCCACCGAAAACCAAGGATGAATCTTAGCAAGAGCATGCTGATAGCCACCGTCATACTTTGAACCAATCATCAAAACCGCCAAAGGCAGACCCACACCTGTCAAGATAAAACCCAACATAGCAGGGATAAAAAATTGCCCACTTTCAAAGCCCAATTTGGGTGGAAAAATCAAATTGCCCGAACCAAAGAAAAAGGCAAATAGCATAAAGCCAATGATAAGCGTGTTTTTGTTCATGATTGTTTTGTTGCCATATTTTTATAAAGATGGGCATTGTAACAATATTTTTACAAAACAAAGCTTTTTTGGGTCATTGATAATAAATTTTCATGGGTTAATAAGAAATCATCACTCATAAATAATTTTTCTTTTTATTTTATAGTAATATTGTGGTATGATATGGTTATATTTTGAAATATTAGGATAATACATGATAAACCTTTATCAAGTCTTAGGATTGTCGGCACACGCCACGGATGTGCAAATCCGCCAAGCTCTAAATACCCATGCCCAGACCTTGGACCCCAAAGTCATCAAAGCAGTCAATGAATGGCTACTAAACCCCACCGTCCGTCCAAGCTATGACGCCAAACTACAAACCCAAGAACCTCACTTTTTTACCTCGCCACAGCCCATTCATCACAACCAACCATCACCCGAGCCAAGCTTTAACCCCTATCAAAGCCCAAGCTATGATTCTAGTGCAGATGAATATTACACGCCCTATCTATGGAACCCCAATAAAGCCACCTTTATTGCCCTAATTTTCGTGCCTGTCGCCATTTATATGCACGCTCTAAACTGGCAGGAATTGGGCGAAGATGAATTAGCACAGCAAAGCAAAACTTTGGCATTTATTGTACTTGCCATCATGTTTGGCTTGGTGATTTTTGAAATGACGACAGGTATTAGTCTACCTAATGCCACAGGGCTTATCATCCTATTTGCTTGGTATTTCGGTCTTGGCAAAAAGCAGGTTGCCTATGTCAAAGATGAGATAGGTGATGAGTATGAGCGAAAAACATGGCTAAAACCCATCTTAATTAGCATTGGTGCTTTGATTGGCTTTGTCGTAACGTCGATGGTGCTAGGGTATATATTTGGCTTGTTGGGATTTTTACACCCTGATTTTTAGTGTCATTGGCATTCAAATCAAAAAAAGGGGGCTATACCCCTTTTTATGTTGCCAACTCATCAAACCCATCAAATTCACTATCCTTTTTAATCTTAATCTCTTGACTGGGCAAGGCGTGTTCTACGTCATATCGTGCTACTTCATTTAACACATCAATGAGCAGTTCGCTTTGTTTTTTCCAAAACACCGTAACATCGGACGCATTGAGATAGCACCGCATTTCAATGACAAAAGCATCTTGGCGTAACTCACTTAACCTTACCAGTGTCCATTCATTATTGACATAAACGTGATTTTCCAAAAATAACTGCAAGTCATTGATAAGCCTGCCAATTTCATCAGGGTTTGCCGTGCGTTTTAGGTACAAAAAATGATAAAAATAAAACATATCCCGAGCGTCATAATTCTCAATCTGCATGGCACTAAACTCGCCATTTGGCACGGTTACAATCGTCCGAGACAACGTGCGAATACGGCTTGACCGAATACCAATATCAATCACCGTCCCTTCCATCGTCCCAAATCGACAATAATCCCCCACACGCACAGGTCTGTCCGCCACGACCATGACCGAGCCGATGAGATTTTCAATGGTTTTTTGAGCTCCGAACGCAAGAGCAAGACCCCCCACCCCCAAAGCGGCAATCCCTGTGGTCAAATCAAAGCCCAAATTACCAAAAATGATGATAATCGCCAAAATGAGCATAAAGGCTTTGGCAACCTTTCTAAACAGATTTAAAATAGACACCTGTTCAAGCCGTTTGTGCTTTCGGCTGTTTTCTTCGGCACGCATAAACACCGCATCAATGACACGCAAGGCAAGCCAAGCAGTCGCCAGCCACGCCACCACTTCAATACCCCGAGTTACCGCCGAGCGAAGCGTAACAGGCACCGCCATTTGCACCATCATCTCAGGGAGCATGGACGCCAAAATCACCACCGCCAACGGCAACAAGGCTTTGGAGGGTATGCCAAAGGGTTTGCCACGCACCTTCGGATACAAAAACGCAAACACGCCCCACACTACCCACAGACCACCCCACAAAAGCGATAAGCCAATAGCAATCAAGATGATGAGCGACACCACATCCGAGATTTTATGCCCCAACAGTTGCCTGTCGCCAAAAAAATCCAGCCCAAAGGCATCGGCAAGCGTGGTACGATTTTCGGTCAAATCTTTGGGCAGGTTATCCAGCGTTTCTTTATAAATTTGCCAATAAACCACGTTGTCTTTGTCGGTTTTTCTGATAAGCAATAAATCTATTTTGGTATCATCAACATCAATCGTCCCGACTTTTTCTAGATTGCTTGGCAATCTGTCCGCCAAATCGCCTTCGCTTTTGTCGCTGATTGACAAATCAGGTAGTAGCCGTCCGCCTTTGTCAAGGGCAAGTTTTAGGTCGTGGATGACTGTATCGGACGTTTTTTGCTTTTTTAAAAAGTCAGAATCCAAATACTTTACTGTCAGCTCCACGTCCTTATCCGACAAGGCTTTGACAAAGTTTTGCATGGTACTGCGTGGTGTGTCTCGCCCAAAGCTGTCTTGGGGCGTGGGCGTCTCGCTCTTTGGGGCGGTGTCGGTCAAGGCGGCATTGGCAAAGCCTGCCACAGGCACGGCAAGGGACAACACCGCTAGGACGATGACAAGGCAGGACTTAATAAAAACTATCGGACGAAATACAGATGTTGGCACGGTAGGCATGATGAATGTGGTTTTATTAAATCAATTGATAATGAGCTTATTTTTAAAATCGGCTATTTTATCATGTAATCCATGACATATTGAACCTTTATAACACAATTTATAGGGCGTGTTGAACATTGATAACAATTTTATAAAATATGGTAAAGTTTGACAACTTCAACCAATTTTTGCATGAAAAATGGCTGTTTTACATAAACATTGCAAATTTACTTGGTCTGGGCTTTGTTATTTGTTTTATTATTTTGAAATTTATTATTAACTAGGCTATAATAAGCACACCAAGAGATGTTGCAACTTTTTTAAGTCAGGCTTGGTTTAATGATTTTAATATTGTATACTAACGAACTTGATGTTTGCCACAGCTTTGTAGGGGCGTGCTGTGCACGCCTATAAAATTGGCATTGTCAAAGGACGTGCTCAGCACGTCCCTACATCCACACATCATAAATTGTGGTAATTTTCAAGTCCTTTGGTTATATTTGGATAAGATTGTAGGGGCAAATTGCAATTTACCCTAAACTTCTTAACTATATTTTTAAAATATTTTAATCATTATAAAACAACGACATCTGTGTTTTTTATTTATCAATTTATTTTTAAGGAAAACTGCATGAACGCAGTGTCAAATTTTACCGACTACAAAGTCGCCGATATTAGCCTTGCCGAGTTTGGTCGCAAAGAGATTAAACTTGCCGAAACCGAAATGCCTGCCCTTATGGGCATTCGCAAACGCTATGCCAGCGAACAACCCCTAGCAGGGGCGAAGATTGCGGGCTGTATCCACATGACCATTCAAACGGCTGTCTTGATTGAAACGCTTGTGGCACTAGGGGCAGAAGTTCGTTGGACGTCATGCAACATTTTTAGCACCCAAGACCACGCCGCCGCCGCCATTGCCGCCGCGGGTATCCCTGTCTTTGCATGGAAAGGCGAAACCGAAGAAGAGTACGAATGGTGCTTAGAGCAACAAATCCACAAAGACGGCAAACTGTGGGACGCCAACCTTATCCTAGATGACGGTGGCGACTTGACTGCACTCATTCATAATAAATACCCACAAATGCTAGATAGTATTCACGGCATTTCCGAAGAAACCACAACAGGTGTACACCGCTTGATTGAAATGCTTCACAAAGGAGAACTCAAAGTCCCCGCCATCAATGTCAATGACGCTGTTACCAAATCCAAAAATGACAACAAATACGGCTGTCGTCATTCTTTAAATGATGCCATCAAACGTGGTACGGACATGCTTTTATCTGGTCGGCGTGCACTTGTCATCGGCTATGGTGATGTGGGCAAGGGCTCAGCTCAAAGCCTACGTCAAGAGGGCATGATTGTGCGTGTGAGCGAGATTGACCCCATTTGTGCCATGCAAGCATGTATGGATGGCTATGAGCTGGTATCGCCATTTATAGATGGTGAACAAAATCAAGGGGTTAATACCGCTCTTATGGCGGATACCGACCTTGTCGTTACCACCACAGGCAACTATCATGTGTGCAACAGCGAGATGTTAAAGGTTCTAAAATCCACCGCCGTGGTGTGTAATATCGGGCATTTTGATACCGAGATTGACACTGATTTTATGCGTAAACATTGGAAATGGGTAGAGGTCAAACCACAGGTTCATCAAGTCTATCGCTCCGATGATGACATGGATTATCTGATTGTTTTATCCGAAGGTCGTCTTGTCAACTTAGGCAACGCCACAGGACACCCCTCTCGCATCATGGATGGTTCATTTGCCAATCAAGTACTTGCCCAGATTCATCTGTATCAAGAAGCCTTTGCCAACCTGCCAACTGATAAAAAACAAGACAGCGTCTATGTCAAAGTCCTACCCAAAAAGCTAGATGAGGAGGTGGCTGCTGCCATGGTTGCAGGTTTTAATGGTGTGATGACCAAACTCACCCAAGAACAAGCGGACTATCTAGGGGTAGATGTGAACGGCCCATTTAAGGCAAGTGAGTACAAATACTAAACGTAATATAGGCACGGTGTCGCACGTGCATCATTGATAAAATCAGCTGGCGACACCATTTAGATAATAGGTTACAACAGGAGTAAATTAAGCATGTTTTCCAAACGATTCATCAAAAATATTGGCATTTTTGGACTTAGTGCCACCACAAGCATCTTTACGCTCATCGCTTGTGGCAAAGGCATCGGTAACCATCATGGCAACCAAACCGAGCTACACCAAAGTAGCGATGTATTACCCAATGAGTTATTATCGCAACTGCACAACTTACCTCAGATAACCTCAGGATTGGGCGATACAGGCAAAGATGTCATTAACCCAAATAAACCCACATTGGTAAAATTCTGGGCAAGTTGGTGTCCTCTGTGCCTAGGCACACTACAAGAAACACAAGACTGGCACAACGACCCCAAATTTTCAGACTTTAATATTGTTACTGTTGTCAGCCCAAATCACCTTGGAGAAAAACCCACTCAGGCCTTTAAAGATTGGTATCAAGTATTACAAGCAGACTATCCTACCTTACCTGTACTAATTGATACAGAAGCGAAAATCATCACTCAGCTGGGCGTACAAGCCTATCCAAGTTGGGCAATATTAGACAAACACGGTAAACTTGTGTATCTTAACAGGGGAAATCTAAGCCAAGAACAAATGAACTATTTGGCAGATAATCCTAATGCCCTAGAAGCCTTAAAAACACAAAACAGCACCATGACCCAACCCAGCCAAAACACCAACTATTACAACAGTAATGGCAATACGGCTAACGTGAGCACCATCTATTTGGCAGGGGGCTGTTTTTGGGGTGTTGAGGCTTATATGGAACGCATTGACGGCGTTTTGGATGCGGTAAGTGGCTATGCCAATGGCAGTCCAAATCTACCAAATCCAAGCTATGAGGAGGTCATCAGAGGTTCAGGTCATGCCGAGACCGTCAAGGTAACATATGATGCTGACAAAGTGGATTTAGATACATTATTACAGTACTATTTTCGCATTATTGACCCCACCAGCATCAACAAGCAAGGCAATGACCGTGGCATACAGTATCGCACGGGCATTTATTACGTCAATACACAAGATAAAGCGGTCATTGATAAAGCACTAAACGCCTTACAAGATAAGTACCAACAAAAAATTGCCGTTGAAAACCTGCCGTTATCCAATTTTAGCATGGCAGAAAACTACCATCAAGATTATCTTACCAAAAACCCTGACGGTTATTGTCATGTTGATTTAAGTCTTGCCAATAAAAAAATCACCAAAAACAGCCCCAATACTTTGGATGAGGCAAAGACCGTTGATGAAGCATTAGAACCAACACGCTATCAAAATTTTGATAAAGATAATTTAAAACAAACCCTGACCGATGCCCAATATCGCATCACGCAACAAGCAAAAACAGAATGGGCATTTAGTCATGACTATGACCAATTATTTGATGACGGCTTGTATGTAGATGTTGTTAGTGGTGAACCTTTATTTTTATCTACCGACAAATACAATTCTCGCTGTGGTTGGCCAAGCTTTACAAAACCCATCACCCCAGAGGTCATCACCGAACACAAAGACGACAGTTATAATATGATTCGCACAGAAGTGCGTTCAAGAGTGGCGGATTCACATTTGGGACATGTATTTACTGATGGACCGCAAGACAGAGGGGGTTTGCGTTATTGTATCAATGGCAATGCACTAAAATTCATACCAAAAGCACAGATGCAAAAAGAGGGTTATGGAGCTTTATTGCCACTTATTTTACCTGCCAGACCGTAAATTTTGTATAAAGATTGTAGAGCTGGGTTATATTTTGCCTATGACATTATTGGCATTTAAAATGGATATAACCCACCTTGTATTTTCCGATTCAAATATTAGGGCGTGCCTGCCTTTTGTATTTGCAATTAAAATCACGAAAAATTGCACGTTTTTCAAGGAAAAAGCGAAGTTTGATAGTCGTTCTATCAAACGAGCTTTTGACTTCGAGCCACAAGATTTAGCCATTTTTCATGCAAAAATGATTAGTCTATTTCTAAAATATTTCTATATTGTAAATATTGTTATAAAGGGGCAGGCACGCCCTATAAAGTTTTTGGGTTTTTATATCAAATTCTTACTCTCCAAATCAAGCAATATTCGCTTAATTGACACCCCACCTGTATACCCACCCAGCGTACCGTCCGACGCTATCACACGATGACACGGTATGATAAGCGAGATTAAGTTTTTGCCATTGGCGTTAGCACAGGCACGATGTGCGGTGGGCTTATTTATCATGGTTGCCAACGCTTTGTAACTTATCGTTTGTCCATAAGGGATTTGGCAGAGCGTTTGCCAAACTTTTATCTGAAAATCGGTACCATGTGATAAATCAAGCGGTAATTCAAATACCATGCGTTCACCATTAAAATACTCGTCTAACTGGGTAATGACCTGCAAGGCGATTGATTGATTTTTATCATCATTTTTTAAATCTGCCTGTTTTATAAAAACTGCATGCTGATTTAATTTATCAAAAATTTGGGCGGTTTTATTATTATACCAATCCAATGCCAATAACTTGCCATCTTTTACCGTCAAAGTAATCATCGGCAAATCTATGGGCGGATAATAGTGTGTGGTTATCATAAGTTTGTTTTTAATTTATCCTATATAATAAAAGGCGAAATACATTCGCCTTTTTGTCATTTTTCCTCGCCGATGAGTGCATCTACAAATTCTTTTGAATCAAAGGGCTGTAAATCATCAATACGTTCACCCACCCCAATAAAACGAATGGGCACGTCGGTGGTTTGGGCGACATTAAAAACCACACCCCCTTTTGCTGTGCCATCTAGCTTGGTGATGGTAACACCTGACAATGGAGCAACCTCGCCAAACAGATTAATCTGACTGATGGCATTTTGACCTGTACCAGCATCTAGTACAATCATGCACTCATGTGGGGCGGTCTCGTCTGCTTTTTTCATGACACGAATGACTTTTTCAAGCTCATTCATAAGATAAGTCTTGTTTTGTAGTCGCCCTGCGGTATCGGCAATCAGCACATCAATGCCTTTGGCTTTGGCAGACTGCATGGCATCAAAAATCACCGATGCACTGTCCGAACCCTGCCCCTGTGCCACCACAGGAATGCCGTTACGCTCGCCCCACACTTGGAGCTGTTCGGTCGCTGCCGCCCGAAAGGTGTCGCCTGCCGCCAGCATGACTGACTTGCCTTCGCCTTGTAAACGTTTGGCAAGTTTACCAATGGTTGTCGTTTTACCCACGCCATTGACCCCCACCATGAGAATCACAAACGGCTTTTTGGTCGTGTCAATGACAAGCGGAGCAACTTTGGGCTCTAAGATGTCCACCAGTTCTTTTTTTAGGGCTTTATATAACGAATGCGAATAAATCAAATCGCCCCGTGCCGTCTGCTCGGTCAGGCTTGTGATAATCCTGTTGGTCGCATCCACGCCAATGTCCGCCACAAGAAGCTGGTCTTCGACTTCTTCTAACAACTCATCATCAATTTCTTTGCCACCGACTAAGGCATTCATCAGACCTTCTGATAAATTCTTACTGGATTTGGACAATCCTGCTTTCATGCGGGCAAAAAATCCGCTTTTATTCTCGCTCATGTCTGCTTGCTCATCTTATTAAATTTGCGATTAATAATAGCATATTTTTGGGTATAATTAAAATTTAGCGATGATAAAATGACAATATTTTTACAAAAACCGCTGTATTTTTGGGTTAAATATGTTAAATTATCTGCGTTTTAGTATATAACGCCAATCTCAACTTAATATGACAACTTATTCATTGTTCAATGATTGTTTTTAAATTGCAGGGGTAAATCGCCATTTGCCCTTAATAAAGCAAGCACTAATATTAAGTTGAGTATAGGCAACCTATTTATTAAGGATTTTTATGAAAACGTACGCCTTATCCGCCCTAACGCTCGCCATCACCCTACTGACCGGCTGTGGCAATGACAAACCTACCACCACGCCTGCCGAACAAACCACCCAAGACACCGCCACCCAAAAAGCCCCCAAAACCATTGCCATCAGTGCCATTGTGGAACACCCATCGCTTGATGACATCAGAAAAGGGGTGATTTACGGCTTGGGGCAAAATGGCTACCAAGAAGGGCAAAATTTAACGGTAAATTTCCAATCAGCACAAGGCAACATGGCGACCATGGGGCAAATCTCCAAGCAGTTCGCTGCCGACGCCCCTGATGCCATCGTTGCCATTACCACCCCCACCGCCCAAAGTCTAGCGGCGGCGACCCAGAGTATCCCCCTGATTTATACTGCCGTCTCCGATCCTGTGGCAGCCAAACTTATCGATAATAACAACCAAGCCCTACAAGCGAACATTACCGGACTGTCTAGCCAGCTACCGCTCGAACCACAGCTTGATTTATTCACCCAAATCAAGCCTGACGCCAAGCGTATCGGCTTTGTATACAGTCCTGGTGAAGCGAACTCTGTGGTCATCAAAGAACAGCTTGCCATCGAACTACCCAAACGTGGCATGACCCTTGTGGACGTGCCTGCCAACCGCTCATCTGATGTCGCTGCCGCCACTCGTGCTTTGGGCGGGCGTGCCGATTTGATTTACACGTCCCTTGATAATGGCGTAGCATCGGCAATGGAAGCCATGGTTGGGGTTGCCAATGAGTTAAAAATCCCCGTCATCGCATCCGATGAGTTTAGTGTCAGACGTGGGGCGAGTGCAGGGCTTGGGGTTAATGATTTTGATTTTGGGGTAACCACTGCCAAACTGGTCGCCCAGACCCTAGACGGCACCAAGCCTACCGACATCGCCCCTGAGGTCATGAACAAGCTCACGCTCTATGTCAGCCCCAAACACGCCCAAAATCAAGGCGTAACCATCAGCGACGAACTCATGAAAGACGCCATTGACGTGGATAGCGTGCCACGTAAAGAGTGATTCTTAAAAAACCATCTTTTCAACACAAGTCATGCCAACATCCGATTAGCATGACTTATTTTTTACATAAAAGATTAGGGCGTGTTGAACGTTGATACACCCAATAAACTTTAAAATTACTATAAACGTAATGCTGTATGGATGTAGGGGCGTGCTGAGCACGCCTATAAAATTGGTGTATTATCAAAGGACGTGCTCAGCACGTCCCTACAAAGCCTGTGGTAAATATCAAATTCGTTGGGTGTAACATTCTTTATAAAAACGATGAAAATTTAACGCTTTTATCAATTTTTGCATGAAAAATGGCTATCCGACCACTTAATAGACTTCTTTCCAAATCCTGATTTTTATGGATTTTTAAAAACTTCAACCCCAATACTTATAAGGGTTTATTTTTAGTTTGGAAAGAGATTTAATTTAAAAATTAAGTGAAAATCTTAAAATTTACCCAGTTAAGTGGTCGGATTGTTTTTCATAATAAAAACTTGCCTGATAGAAAACTCACAGCCTTTGTTTTTTCCTTGAAAAACATGCGATTTTTCTCATTTTTCATGGCAAATACCAAAGGCAGGCACGCCCTAACAAAAAAACTATCGTACACACAAAACTTTACAAATCCTTTCAAAAATTATGTCAAAGGCTCTGGCACTTATGATGGTTTGACATCGTTGGCAGGCAAGCGTGTTGGCATCATCGTTGGCGGTAAACAGCGTGCAGACATCGAAGCGGTGGGTGGTTATGCTGAGCTTACCGAGTACCCCACCCCTTATAGTTTGGTCGAAGCTCTTGCCCAAGACAAGATTGACGTCTTTGCCATCCAAGGTTCTATCGCTGACCACTTTGCAAAAAGTTTTCCCCAGCTCAACTTAGAAAGCAATCCCTACGAAAGCCAATCTGTCGCCGAAGCTCACGTTGGGGTTATTGTGGATAAACAAAATACCAAGCTGTTAGATGACATCAATGCTGGCATCAAAAAGCTCAAAGAAAACGGACGCTTGGCAGAGATTCAGAAGAAATGGCTCTCTGAAGATTTGCAAAAAATCCAAGTCTCATCCACTACCGCCCAATAACCACCCAACAACAAAACGCCCAAACCACATCGTTTGGGCGTTTTTATCAAGCCTACCACCCCACAGGGTCAATGTCTATCGCCATCTTAACCCCCCGAGAGCTGGGCAGGGCAAGCACACCCTGCCACCACCATGACAGCACATCATGCAGAGCTTTGCGTTCTTTGGCAAGGATGAGCATTTGTACATGAAAACGATTGTTCTTTTTGACCATTGGGGCATCAATGGGAGCAAGCACAGCAAAAGGGTGGGCATTGGGCAGATGATTTTTTGCTCCAATAATGGCATTTTTGGCAGCATCAAGCCGATTCCCATCTGCCCGAATCAGCACCGCATGGCTATAAGGTGGCAGTCCCAACTCGCATCGCTCTGCCAACAAATCATGAGCAAATTTATCATAACCTTGACGTATCAAATCAAGCAGTAGCGGATTATCAGGATTTAGCGTCTGTATCAGTACCTTCCCTGCTCGCCCTGCTCGCCCAGCCCTGCCAGCCACCTGCATGATCATCTGAGCGGTGCGTTCGGGTGAGCGAAAATCAGGTGACAAAAAACCACCATCAGCATTGACAATCACCACAAGCGTTACATTGGGGAAATGATGACCCTTTGCCAGCATTTGCGTCCCTACCAATATCATCGGCTCGCCTGTGCTGACACGCTCATACAACTTATCCCACGCCCTTTGACCACGCACCGTATCACGGTCTATCTTCACGATGGGATAAGGGGTTTGGACGGTTTGAGGATTAGCAAAAATACCATGCAACCTTTCATATAATTGCCCTGTTCCTTGACCCAAATGCACAAGATTGGGACTGTGACAACCTGGACAAATCTTAGGGGTGACCACTTGATAGCCACAATGATGGCATTTTAGGTAATCATACAGATACTGCTCATTGGCGTGATGTGCTTTTTTAAAGGGATTTTTATGTAAAGTCAGATGGCTGCTACACCGCACACAGTCCGCTTGCCAGCCACATGCCCCACACAGCAGTATCGGAGCATAGCCACGCCGATTTAAAAACATCAGCACCTGCTCACCTCGCTCCAAAGTATCACGCACCGCCTGTACTGTCTGATGAGACAACTTAGTATCACGGCTCTCGCCTGCCATGTCCGTCTGCCACAGTGTGCCTACTCGCATGTCCACAAGGTCAAAGGTGGGCGGTGTCGCATTCCCTGCCCGTTTGGTCAGTTTACATTCATACAGTTTATTATCATGGCTAAGTTTGATTTGTTCAAGACTGGGCGTTGCCGTGCCTAGCACCACGGGGATTTGTTTTAGCACACCCACATACAACGCTACATCACAGGCATGATATCGTAAATGGTCTTGTTGTTTAAAACTTGTGTCATGAGCTTCATCGATGATAATCAGCCCCAAATTGGCAAATGGATAAAACAGTGCCGAACGTGTGGCGATGATGATTTGAGCCTGTCCTTGACGACATGCCTGCCATCCCAACAGTCGTTCTTTGTCATTGAGTGCTGAGTGCAAAACAACGACATTCGCCCTAAAACGTGCCAAAAAACGTGTCCGATTTTGTGGGGTTAATCCTATCTCAGGCACCATAATCAGTACCTGCCTGCCCTGTGCCAACACCTGCTCCATCGCTTGTAGATACACTTCGGTCTTGCCTGAACCTGTGATGCCATTTAACAAGATGCCCCGATAACACCCATCATGAATGCTCTGGCTTATCTGCATCAGTGCCGAGCGTTGTTCATCGTTTAGGGTCAGCGGTTCTTGTGCCATCTGAACCTGTGGGGGAGGTGTGTTTGGTGTGGTGTGGCATTCTATCAGCCCTTTTTGGGCAAATAATGCCAAATTTTTCTCTGTTACCCCAAGCATGTGCAAGGTGTATTTGGTTGCATTGGGATTATCACGAATAATGGCAAAATTGGCATGCTGTTTTTTGGCGGTTTTGCTTAACACGTTTTTGACAAAATCATCATCAACATGGGCAGGTACCCGATACCGCCGTATGTCATCACTAACATCCACCCCTGCCTTGATAAGCGTGGGTAACATGACCGCCATCGTATCGCCAAATGGATGATGATAATAAGATGACAACCATCTGGCAAGTTTAAAAAAATATTCATCAAAAATCGGCTCATCATCAATCACATCAATGAGCGATTTTAGCTTATTTTGTGGCACATCACTGTCATTAGGATGAACATGCCCCACCACGATACCAATCAGCTCTTGGTGAGAAAATGGTACTTTGACACGCACACCCACCTTGGGCAACACGCCTATCACACGATAATCAAAAAGACGATAAAGCGGTACAGGCAGAGCAACTTGGATTAACATAGTGTCATCTTTACAAAAACAAGACATTATAAATAAAGGCATTATTAAACATCAGAGTATTAAACAGACATTTTTATGGCAAATATCCCACATACCATAAGATGGACATGTTTTAACACCAAATAAACACCAAATAAATAAGGGCGGTGTTCGCCCTTATGTACGATTGCACGATAAGTTAAAAAGTTCATTCAATATACAAAATCGCCTCAATCTCTACCAATGCTCCTTTTGGCAAGGCTGCCACTTCTAGGGCGGCACGAGCAGGATAAGGAGCGGTCAGACGAGACTCAAAGATTTGATTTAATTCATCAAAATCATTTAAATCATCCAGTGATACATTAAACTTAACCACATCCGCCAAACTGCCACCAGAAGCTTGGGCGATGGCTTCAATATTATCAAATACTTGCTTGGCTTGGGCGACAAATCCATCACGCAAGGTCATGCTGACAGGGTCAAGTCCAATTTGACCTGAAATATAGACAGTATTACCCACTTTGACAGCTTGGGAATATGTTCCCACCGCTTTTGGGGCGTCATTGGTATGAATGATTTTTTTTGGCATGGACAGCTCCTATCATTTAAAAAGTTAATGCCAATGTTTATGCTAAATGCTTGATTGTCATCTTTATGTATTTATTTGTTTGTTTATTTTATTGGCTTGCCAATAAGCCACGATTTCATCCCACAGACTCATGGCAGGCTTGCCAGTATAGACAATATTGCCTGCGACATTATCAGAGGTTTTTGGCAAAATGCTCGGTTCGGTCTTACCCAAAAAGTGAGCAACTTCATCTTTTGAGTTTAGGTCAATATGACAGCACATCGCAATCTCCTTTTATGAATTTTATGAAGCAAAAGTTATATTTATAGCAACCGATCCGAGTAGACAGATTGCTTTGATATTTGTCATATTAAACAAAATACGCCAAATATTCAAGTATTTTTTACTGTTAAATCATTCTTTCGCCGTATTGTTTTTAGATTTTGAAAATGCTATGATAATCAACAAATCATCTCTTAGGACAGATGGAATAAGGATGCTTACAGGATACTTTATGAAAAAATCAAGCATTACCCTACTTAGTGTCATTTTGACTTTATCAGGTTGCACAACCGTTGCTGATATGGTAGGCATGGACAGCAAAACCCTAAATGCTCAGGCAGGATCAAACTACCATCAAATACTCAGCAAGGCTCAGATTGATACCACATCAAACACCGCCAAAACCATCCAGCGTGCCTTTAACCGCCTAAGACCGCATGCCAACTCTCTAAATAATACAGGCATGCGTTTTGATTGGCAGATGATCGTCATCAAAGACCCAAAAGAAAACGCATGGGCGATGCCAGGTGGCAAGATGGCGTTCTACACAGGGCTGGCCCAGAATTATCACTTGACCGAGGGTGAGATTGCTGCCATTGTTGGGCATGAGATGGCTCACGCCTTGCTAGAACATAGTAAAAAACAAATGGGAGCAAACGTCCTGTCTAGCCTAGCGGTACAACTTGGTGCCGCCGCTGTCCAAGCCAACACGGGCTATAATGCCGACATGGTCAATCTCGGGGCGAGCGTGTTACACGAATACGGACTTGATAAGCCCTACTCTCGCCACCACGAATACGAAGCAGACGCCCTAGGCATGCGATTGATGGCGATGGCAGGTTACAACCCCGCTGACGCCATCAATGTTTGGAAAAAGATGAACGCCAAACAAGGTGGTGGTGGTAAGGTTGGTAGCATTCTCTCCACCCACCCCAATAACGACAGTCGCATTCAAGCAATGGAAAAACTCCTGCCTGAGAACCGTGCCATCTATGAGCGTGCCATCGGGCGTTAATTTAAGTTGTCATAATACATCCTAGAACAAAACCCTGCATTGGCAGGGTTTTGTTTTTGTACAAAAACGGGGTATTAGGTCGGCATCTGATACAGTCGCATGATACTAGGATAGCCCAGCACTTGGCGCAGCTTCATGATACCTTCTTCTAAATGAGCTCGGGAACGCACCACCACCTGTATAAAGGTCGCCCCGACCCCACCACCTGATTTCTCATCTGCCTTGACAGATGTCTGCTCAATACCAATGTTCAAATCACGCAGCTCATAAATCGCCTGACTCATCTGCTCTTCATTTAGCATGGCGTGGATTTTGAGCGTGGCAGGAAAATGCAACTGTCCAACTGAGTTGGTGTGGTCAAGCTTGATATCCGACTTCCAGTTGAGCTGTATGACCTGATAAGGATTCTCAACACGGATGTTTTCTAGCGAATAGCATTTATGACGATGGACGGTTAGCCCTTGACGTGCCGACAGGTGTCCGACGATACTATCGCCATACATGGGGTTACAGCATTTGGCAAAGGTAATCTCCACGCCCTTAATACCCGCCAATAAATGCTTGGTCTGGGTAATCTCCGCCCCGTCTGCCACATCCACTTCTTCACTAAACAGACGAGAGACAACCAACTGTGGCAGTAGCGTACCTGTGGCAATTTGCAGGAAAATATCGCTTTGACTTGCCACGCCACGCCACGCCAAAATATCCGCCCAGTCCTGCTCGGACAAGTCATCTAGTGTTTTGTCATAAGGCTTTAAGGCACGCATCAAGGCTTCTTTGCCATAATGCTCTTTTTGGTCATGGGGCAGATGTTTTAGGAATTTTAAAATCTCATTGCGGGCTTTGTTGGTCGCCACAAAGCCAAGCCAGTCTGCCTTGGGCGTGGCATTTTTGTCAATGTCAATACTCACGGTGTCGCCATCTGCCAACACCAACCCGAGCTTACCATGCTCGCCATTAATGTCCGCCCCTGTGGCGATGTTGCCCACGGCAGGCCCGACCGCATAGGCAAAATCCAACGCTGTCGCCCCACGGGGTAACTCATAGGCACGCCCTTGGGGGCTATAACAGACGATTTTACGCTCATGCAGATAGCTCATGAGCTCATTAATGACTTTGAGCGATGTTTCTGCATCTTCGCCTTCGACCGCCGCCAAATCCTTCATATTACGCAAACTTGCCTGTATCACGGACTGACTGATGTCATTTTTGCTGTTGCCAAGTACGCCCAAGCGAGATGCTTCTTTCATGCGCGCGGTCATGAGCGTGACTTTAATAAAGTTGTAATCTTTTTTATAAATCAGCGACAGCGACTGATTGCCCCCTGCTAGGGGTTTACGGATATTGTCCTGAATGTTACGGTCAGCGATTTCAAACTTTTGGATGAGATGATACGCCAGTTTGTCGCACGCCCCGATGTCTTCTAGCACCACTTCAAAATCATATTGGCGAATCAAACGATTGGCTTGCCCACGATTTTTAAAGAATTGCCGATACATGCTTGTACGGTTGTCCAGCACCTGCACATGTCCTTTTAGGTTTAGATGTCCTAGTAGGTTTTGTAGATAAGTGCTAATCTCAATCTTTTGAAAATTACGCCCCAAACCATGTTGCAACAGCTTGTCATTAAATTTGTTATACATGACAGGGTTAAGGTTGCGATAACACAAAAGCTCGATGTAGTCAGCGATGTCGTTTAGCCCCATAATGCGAGCGAACGGCACATAAAAATCCAACGTCTCACGAGCGGTTGATTTTTGTTTTTCTTCTCGCACCGCATCCATGGTACTCATGTTATGCAAGCGGTCGGAGAGTTTAATGATGAGCACACGAGGGTCTATGAGCGTGGCATTTAAAATCTTATGAAAGGTCGCCGCCTGTGACTGCTGTTTGCTCATGTTGCCTGATTTTAGTTTGGTCACGCCATCCACCAGTCGTGCCACCGTCTCGCCAAACTCACTTGCCACCAGCTCATCGGTGACTTCGGTGTCTTCTACCGTATCATGCAAAATCGCAGCAATGATAGAATCCCTATCCAACAAAAACCCCGCCAAAATCTCCGCCACCGCAATGGGGTGCGTGATGTACGGCTCGCCTGATTTGCGTTTGTCCTTGATGTGTGCCATGTCGCCAAAATGACACGCCCGTAGCACGTCCGCCCGCTCTTTGGCATCTAAGTAGCTGACCGCATTCATCAGACTGTCTTTGGCTTCATCCACCAAAGGATGACTAAAACGTATGGGGATATTATCGGCGTGGTAGTTGGCTAACATGATTGGTTTGGCTCGGTAACGTGTTAATTGGGTTTTAAATTAGGGCGTGCATGCCTTTTATATTTGCAATGAAAAATGAGAAAAATCGCACGTTTTTCAAGGAAAAAACGTAGGCTGATAGTTATTCTATCAGACAAGTTTTTGACGCAGAAAAACAAGATTTAGCCATTTTTCATGCAAAAATGGTTGATTTACTTCTAAATTTTTAAATTGTAAATAGTGTTATAAAGAGCAGGCACGCCCTAACAAAAAGCTCTTGGAAATGGGGTATGGCTGTATCCGAAAAACCCCCAATCCGAACCTTATAATTAATCAGTTTTTCGTTAAATTGTCAAGGAAAAATTATCCATTTTTATGGACTTATTTTTATGATAAAATCAGAAATTTTAATGAATGACAAAACAAAAAAAACCATGCCAAAAGCATGGTTTTTAGGGTTGTATACGATTTTTTAAAAACCGTTAGCCATCGGGTCAAACGGTGGCGGTTCTTTTTTCACATACACTTCTTCGGGCTTATCTAAAATCGCACGGGTCACATGACCATCGGCAATCTCACGCAAAGCAAGCACAGTTGGCTTATCGCCTTCGGGAGTCACCAATGGGTCGGCACGCCCTGTGGCAAGCTGACGTGCTCGTCTTGACGCCACCAAAATCAAATCAAAACGGTTATCTACCGTATCCAAACAATCTTCAATCGTCACTCGTGCCATAAATCACACTCTTTACATTGATAACAATCTACTATTATAACAGATTTTTACTATTTTAAAAGCGGAAAATTAAGGTTTGGCACGCCCTAACTCACCAATAACTGACTGATTAATTTTTCATGGCGTACCGTTTGCTTGTCAATGGCAAGGCGATAGGCAGTGATGATGGCTTTTATCTCGGATAAAGCTACACCAAAATCATCGTTAATCACCACATAGTCAAAGTTTACATACTCTTGCATTTCACGCACCGCCCCTGCCAGTCTGGTTTCGATGACTTTGGTGGCGTCTTGGTTACGGTTCATCAGACGGCTACGCAGGGCATCGCGGCTTGGCGGTAGGATAAAAATCATCACCGCTTGGGGAATGAGTTTTTTGACTTGCAACGCCCCTTGCCAATCAATCTCCAAAATCACGTCCATGCCCGCACCGAGCAAATCATTGACCGCTGTCTTACTGGTGCCATAATAATTGCCAAACACTTCAGCATGCTCCAAAAACTCACTCTCCCCCACCAAACGGATGAACTCATCTGTGTCAGTAAAATAATAATGCTCGCCATCAATCTCACCACGTCTAGGCTCACGGGTGGTGTGCGAGACGCTGACCACGAGATTTTTGGTAGTGGCGAGTAGCTCCTTGACCAGTGATGTCTTGCCTGTGCCTGAGGCGGCGGTGATGATAAAAAGCGTGCCTTGGGTGGGGTTTGGTGCATTCATAGACTCAACCAGCTTGATTTAACAAAATAAATGATAGATGTTGAGAAATTATAACACAAATTAACATATCTTAAAACGACAAATTATGGTAAAGTAAGCCGTTTTGATGTTGAGTTATTTGGAAATTTTTCATGCAAATCCTACTTGCCAATCCCCGTGGCTTTTGTGCTGGTGTCGACCGTGCCATTGCCATTGTCAATGAAGCCTTACGCCGTTTTAATCCGCCCATCTATGTCCGCCATGAAGTCGTCCACAACAAATTTGTGGTCGAAGACTTGGCTCGCCGTGGGGCGGTGTTTGTCGAAGAGCTTGACGAAGTACCTGATGGGGCGATTGTGATTTTCTCCGCTCATGGCGTATCCAAGGCGGTCGAAGATGAAGCGACACGCCGAGATTTGACTGTGTTTGATGCCACTTGCCCTTTGGTTACCAAAGTGCATATCGAGGTTGGCAAATTTGCCAAAGGCGGTATGGACGCCATTCTCATCGGACACGCAGGACACCCCGAAGTCGAAGGCACGATGGGGCGGTTTGACACCAGTTTTGGCGGTCGCATTCATCTGGTCGAAGATGTGGATGACGTGGCGAATTTGGATTTTGGGGCGGACAAAGAGCTTGCCTTTGTCACGCAGACCACTTTATCCATGGACGACACCGCTCAAGTCATCGATGCCCTAAAAGACAAATTCCCCCAAATCAACGCTCCAAGAAAAGATGACATTTGCTATGCCACTCAAAACCGCCAAGATGCGGTGAAATCTTTGGCAAAAGAATGTGAGATTGTACTGGTGGTCGGCTCACCCAACTCATCGAACTCCAACCGTCTAAGAGAGCTTGCCGAACGACTCGGAGCAAAGGCGTATCTCATTGATAACGCTTCTCAGATGGATAGGGCGTGGTTTGATGGCGTGGATCGTGTGGGTGTTACCGCAGGTGCGTCTGCCCCCGAAGTGCTCATCAAAGAAGTGCTAGACACCCTACAAGACTGGGGGGCGGATACACCAACCGAGCTGTCGGGCATCGAAGAGAATGTTACCTTTTCTCTACCAAAGAGCTTACGATAATCATCAGGGTTTGTCATCAACCAGTCATAAACGAAACATCTATTTACAATTTATCAAGCAAAATGGCGAAAAATGGTTGTTCCTGCTTCTTAATTGAGCTACACTAAACCTGTAACCCGCCACTAATTTTAATTAAGACAGGTACAACCATGACTCGCCAAACCGCTCATCATCAAGCCACTCATTGCACTCGCCCTGCCATCATGACCGTCATTCATGGCAACAGGACACGCACCATCAGTAACGACATGATTGTCCAAACCCTAGCCAAATTAACCACGCCCATCACGCATGCAACGCCCAAACGACAGGTGGCATAAGGGTTTTATTCTACTCTTTTAGTAACAGTTTTTCAAACACCAACAGTTCCTGCTCCAACAATTGGGTCAGCTGTTCAATGTGTGGCAAGGCACTTTGGCAAGCGGTAATGCCAAAATCTATCTTGTCTTGATAATTGGTCAGCGTGATGTTCAAAGCTTGCCCATCTAGTAGCACCGATGCAGGGAAAATCCCCGTTAGTCTCGCCCCATTTAGATACATGGGGGTGTTATCTCCCGGTACATTTGAGATGATGAGATTAAAGGCTTGGCGGGTCGGCATCACGCCCGTGCTTAGATTGGCAAATGCCATGCCATAAGCAAGCAAGCTATAATTAATGACCTGTGCCTGATTCATGCGAGAAAATCGTTGTTTGCCATCATCCACGCTTGCCTTGATGCTCAAAAGACGCTCGGCAGGGTTGGATTTGTGCGTGGCAAGATTGGTGAGAATGAACGAGAGCTGATTGCCCATGGCACTTTTATCACGGCGAAGCGATATCGGCACAAAGGCAATGAGTGGCTTGGCAGGCAAGGCATCTTGGGCAAGTAGATATTCACGCAACGCCCCTGCACAGATGGCAAGCAGGACATCATTGGTCGTCGCCCCAAAATGCTCGGCAATCTTTGCAAATCGCCCTTTTTCAAATGAGACGAACGCCAGCTGGCGTGAACTGCTGATTTTTTGGTTTAAGATGGACTTGGGGGCATCAAAGGTGCTGGTGAAATGTGGATTTTTTTCCCCGAAGTGATTTTTGATACTATTAACCAACTCTCGCCCCACAGGATAGATAGTGGCAAGCTGTTCTTTGATGATTTTTAGGGGCGGTTTGTGAATGGGTAAGATGGTGTTGATTTGACTGCGGTATTTGGTGGATAACGACCAAAACGGGGCGGTCATCTTCTCTGTTTTGGATGCTGAGAGCGACATTTGAAGCAGTCGCATGGCGGCAATGCCATCTGTCATCGCATGATGAATTTTTAAAAATAACGCAAAGCGAGCATTGCCACCGTCATGAGCAGGGGCAAGCCCATCGATGAGATGAAATTCCCACAACGGCTTGGCTCTGTCCAACATCAGCCCATGCTCTCGTGAGATATAGTTGGTCAGCTCTTTGGTGCCACCAGGTTTGGGTAGGGCAACATGGCGAAAATGATGATTGACATCAAAATCCCCATCTCTCTCCCAAAACAGCCCCTTGCTTAGCACTTGATTAAAAGGAAAGCTCGGCTTGGTGCGAGTTACTTCAATATCTGCCACCAACTTTGCCAAAAAATCATCGCCCGCCCCGTCAGGCAACTCAAAAATACACAAACCCGAAACGTGCATCGGCTCCTTGCGAGTTTCAAGCATCAAAAATACATGGTCAATGGCATTTAAAGCACGCACGTGTTGTCCTTAATTGATAAAATATGTTTTTAAAAGTGGATAAAAATGACAGGTTAATGACATCAAAAAAGGTAATTAGTATAACAAATTTTTGTAAAAAATTTTATCAATCCATGACTATTTTTAAAAATTTTTTCAATAAAAAAGAGCGAAACACTTAGGCTCGCTCTTTTGGTTGATATGACTTATTTACTTTCAAGCTGTGGCACGGCATTACCACCTGATAATCCGAGCAGTCCTGCACCTGCATAAATGCCGAGTTTGGCACGGGTGTCTGAAATGTCAAGATTACGCATGGTCAGCTGTCCGATACGGTCGGTTGCGGTAAAACTTGCGTCTTCCACTTTTTCCATAGACAGGCGTTCAGGCTCATAAGTGAGATTCGGCGACTTGGTGTCTAGGATAGAGTAGTCGTTGCCACGGCGAAGTTCTAGCACCACTTCGCCCGTAATGGCTTTGGCAACCCAACGCTGTGCGGTCTCACGGAGCATTAGGGCTTGACTGTCAAACCAACGACCTTGATAGAGCAAGCGACCCAAACGCAGTCCGTTAATGCGGTACTGCTCAATGGTGTCTTCGTTGTGAATGCCTGTAACCAAGCGTTCGTAAGCGATGTGCAAGAGAGCCATGCCAGGGGCTTCATAGATACCACGGGATTTGGCTTCGATGATACGGTTTTCAATCTGGTCGGTCATGCCCAAGCCATGTCGTCCGCCAATTTCGTTGGCTTTTAGCATGAGTGCCACAGGGTCGTCAAATTTTTCGCCATTTAACGCCACAGGATTGCCTTCAAAAAACTCCACCGTAACGGTCTCAGGCTTAATCTCCACGCTTTCGTCCCAGTAGCGTACACCCATGATAGGCTCAACGATTTTGTGGCTGGCGTTCAAAAATTCCAAATCTTTGGCTTCATGTGTCGCCCCAAGCATATTTGAATCGGTAGAATACGCTTTTTCTTTGCTCATTTTGTAGTCAAAGCCGTTATCAATTAAGAACTGACTCATCTCAGCCCGTCCGCCAAGCTCATCAATAAAGGTCTCATCTAGCCAAGGCTTATAAATTCTAAGCCTAGGATTGGTCAGTAGCCCATAACGATAAAAACGCTCAATGTCGTTGCCTTTATAGGTTGAGCCGTCCCCCCAAATGTCCACACCGTCGTCGCTCATGGCGGTTACAAGCATCGTGCCTGTTACCGCACGCCCGAGCGGGGTGGTATTAAAATACGGCATACCACCTGTCGTGATGTGAAACGCTCCGCACTGAATGGCACAAATGCCTTCACGAGCAAGCTGGGTACGGCAATCAATCAAGCGAGCCTTCTCTGCCCCGTATTGCATGGCTTTGGCAGGGATTGAGTCGTAGTCGGACTCATCGGGTTGCCCCAAATTGGCGGTATAAGCATAAGGCATTGCCCCTTTTTGCTTAATCCACAAAATGGCGGCGGACGTATCCAAACCGCCCGAGAATGCAATCCCCACCTTTTCGCCAACAGGCAAAGATTCTAAAATGGTGCTACTCATATCAACTCCGATTTTCATAAAATAAAAGAATGTAATTTAAAAAATTATAACACTTTTGGCAAATCTTAGGGTAAAAATTTTAAAAATTTGGCAAATTTTCACAAAAATAGGCGAAAAATTTTTAAAAATTTGCTAAACTAATAAATTTTAAAATAGTCATCATTTTTAAAATTGATAACCCAGTCATCATAAAGCCATGATTACCCTAAAACCATGATAACCCTAAAAATAGACACCACCGCCCAAACCCTGACCGTATTTGATGATGATAAGCTCATCAAAACTCTGCCTGTCTCCACCGCCAAAAATGGCACAGGGCAATTTGAAAATACAGGTTGTACGCCACTTGGCAAACATATCATTAACAACAAAATCGGGGGCGAATACCCCAAAAATGCCGTCTTTGTCGGACGGGTGTTTACAGGCGAGATATATGATGATGAGTTGGGGCAAACCAACCCTGATAGGGACTGGATTTTAAGTCGGATTTTGTGGCTAAAAGGTGTGGAGAAAGGCTATAATTTGGGCAAAACCGCAGACGGTACGGTGTGCGACACCCACGCCCGATATATCTATATTCATGGCACACCCGATACCGAGCCTATGGGCGTGCCGATGTCGCATGGCTGTATCCGTATGAGAAATGATGATGTGGTGTGGCTGTATGATATGGTTGATGTGGGGACACAAGTTTTAATCATTTAGCCTATTTGTCAAAAATATTTTCATCTTTTAAAAAGGCAATTTATGAGATATTTATTACTAATTCCTATTATCACATTAACTGCTTGCGTAAATACCCCTTATCAATCCAATAATAAAATAGAGCAAATCACACAAACCGTCCAGTCGGATGTTTTTATTATTTATTTTGACAAAGATAAAAAAGACAATTTATTAACACACATCAATCATCATCACGATGAAATTATTTATTTATATCAAAATATGAATGCCGTGGCGGTAAAAATCACGGCAACTGATTTGGACAAACAAATACAATCTTATCAAGCGATTGACGGTGTTTTACAAATCACCAAAAACCAAACCATGCAATTACATTAAATTTAAAACATAAAAAGGGCAATTATGAATTTACAAAAAGTTGATTTAAACCTGATTGTTTATCTAGACGTATTACTGCGTGAAAAAAACGTTACCCGTGCCGCCGAACAGCTTGGCATTACTCAGCCTGCGATGAGTAATATTTTACGCAGGTTGCGTTCACTGTTTAATGACCCCTTGCTCGTGCGGTCGTCCGAAGGCATGACCCCCACCGAGCGAGCGAGCGAGTTACAGCCACGCATTCGTGAGATACTCTCGGACGTGGGGACGCTGTTGGAGCCACGCACCGAGTTTCGTCCGTATAGCACGTCTCGGGTGTTTCGGATTATGACATCGGACTATGCCGAAGCCACGCTTGTGCCACGCCTTGTCAAAGCCCTTAGAAGCGAAGCCCCGAACGTGATTTTGGACTTTTTGACCCCATCCGATGTGTCGTATCGAGACATGGAGCAGGGGCGAGTGGATTTGGCGATTAATCGTTTTAATGAGATACCGCAGAGTTTTCATCAGGTGCTGGTATGGCGTGATACGTTTAGTTGTCTGCTGTCGGCAGAGTCGCCCCATTTGCACCGTTTTAACCTAAAAAATTACCTAAAAGCTCAGCACGTCTGGGTATCCAAAACGGGCATGGGCGTGGGTTTTGGGGTCAATCCTGAAAAATCAGGCGGTCTAGGTTCCATCGACCAAGCCTTACAGCGACTGGGACAAAAACGCCAAATCAGCGTGTTTACCCGTCATTATCAAATGCCTGCCATGCTCACCGCCAACAAAGATTTGATTGCCACGCTACCCACTCGTGTGGCAAACCTACAAGCCCAAAATAATCCACAAATCGTGGTCAAAGAACCGCCATTTTTCATTCCAGAATTTGAGCTTAAAATGGCGTGGTCACCCCTACTACAACACCACCCTGCTCATAAATGGCTAAGACAGCTTATCATTCATGTGGCACGGCAGATTATGGCGGAAGAAGACGCCAAACTGCGTCAATAAAACAACCATTGAAGCTGTTGTATTATTTTTAGAATTTTAGAAATTAGGGTACGCCGCCTTTGATATCTCCTTGAAAACGAGCAATTTTTCTCATTTTTATGGCAAATACAAAAAGCAGGCACGCCCTAGTGTATGAAATAAAGGCAAAAAAAATCCCCAAGTCAGGGGAGACTTAGGGGATTAAACTGGAAAAACCAGTTAAAAATGGCGCAGCGGACGGGACTCGAACCCGCGACCCCCGGCGTGACAGGCCGGTATTCTAACCAACTGAACTACCGCTGCTAAGGTCACTAATCTTTTTTAACCATAAAAGATTTAAAATGGTGGGCGGTAACGGATTCGAACCGCTGACCCTCTGCTTGTAAGGCAGACGCTCTACCAACTGAGCTAACCGCCCGAACTTAACTTACTTAACTCTTTAAACAAATAATTTAAACCATGTTTATTTGTTATGTATGTCGTTCGTTGTGGTGCGTATTATATAGATTTTTTGGTGGGTGTCAAATGGTTTTTTGAGAAATTTTAAATAAAATTTATAAACCATTGAAATTTATAAAATTATTTTTTTAAAACTATTTTATAAAATTCTCCCACCCGTTCTTACCAAACGCCCCGAACATACTGCTCCACTTCATGCAGTCGCTCCATCGTGCCGACATCGACCCATTTGTCACTCAGTATCTCGCCACTGACACGCCCGCCTACCATCGCCGAACGCAATAGCGGTGCCAGTGGTGCTATCTCGCCCATACCCACGCCCGCCACCATCTGTGGCGACATCACGCTAATGCCAGCAAAGGTGTGGTTATTACCATCATCGCTCTTTAGTCCGACCCTGCCCGACCCCCCTACCGACATCTGTGTCAAAGCAAAATCGCCCGTGGGGTTATGCTCGGGATTGGCGGTCAGCATCAGATGAGCCAGATGATTGCCAAGGCTGTGATGAGCCAGCCCATCAAACGCAAACTCACTCCACACATCGCCATTAATGAGCAAAAATGGCTCATCTCTTAGCTTTCCATGAGCCAGTGCATAGCGAATGCCCCCTGCCGTCTCCAAAGGCTCGGGCAGGACACTCTCATCGGATATGTGAATATTCACACCAAAATCACGATCTTGAAAAAAGTCAATAATCACACCACCCAAATAACCGACATTTAGAGTAATATCGGTAATGCCTGCCTGTTTTAGGCGTTCGATGTGCCACACTATCAAGGGCTTTTGTGCCACCATCACAAGGGGCTTGGGCGTGGTCAGGGTCAAAGGACGCATTCTGGTGCCTTTGCCTGCCGATAAAATCATGGCTTGGGTTATCATGGTTTGCCTTTTATAAATATACCCTATTCTCAACTTTATGTAAGCGATTGCTTTATCAAGGGCGAATTGCAATTCGCCCCTACACCCAAAAATGGTTATTGAATAATCAACAAATTACCATTTTAAGTTGAGAATGAAGTTTTTATACAATAATTGAGACTTTTAAATTAATTAACTCAAATAAAATTAAGTATATTAATTTAAAATTAAAAATATCAAAATGAAAATAGGACAATTTATCATATCATCATCCTACTTTCATTTATTTATTCTAATACAAAGACCTGATTATAAGCAGGTAGGATTTTTTGCTGAATGAATTCATTAAAAGCGGTATAAACATCATCATCGCCCTGTTCACTTAGCCAGTTAAGCTCATGGCACAAATCATTCATCACTTTGGGGATGTTTTGCAAATAACGCTCTTTACCATCTCGCTGATACAAGCGAATAAAAATCCCCAATACTTTTAGATGTCGCTGTACGCCCATGATATTGACATTTTTGGTAAAGTCATGCAAAGTCATGTTGGGATTTTTTAATTCATAAAAGACCCCAATCTGCTCATTCACCCACGTCTCATCCACATCAATGTACGCATCTCGCACCAGACTCACTAAATCATAAGTATCCGCCCCAATCACCGCATCTTGAAAATCAATCACGCCCAGCTCATCGGACGCTTTATCTTGCATGAGATTGCGACTGTGATAATCGCGATGAACGATGACTTTGGGCTGACTTTGGACATCAGTGATGACTTGTTTTTTTAGTCGCTCCCATAATAACTCATCATCGGCTGTAAATACCACATTAATATACGGCAAGAACCACTGACTAAATAAATCCATCTCATCATTTAATTTCTCATCGCTATATGCTGGCAAATCAACATTAATATCCAAACCCTGCAATTTAATTAATGTCTCATAGGCTTTTTGATAATAGCGAGCCATATTTGCTTTATCATCTTTGATTAAATGGGCAAATTCGGTCGTGCCAAAGTCTTGTAATAATAAAAAACCCTTGGGGATATCTTGGGTGATGATGTCAGGCACATTCACCGCTTCACTCATGATACCTGCCACCAACACAAATTCGGTCACGCTCTCTTTGTCAGGCGGAGCGTCCATCAAAAGATAGGTCATCTCGTCTTTATCGTGTTCGCTTGCCACCTTAAAATGAATGCGATGATAACGGCGAAAACTGGCATCCCCTGCCAAGCTCTCTACTGTAAAACCAGCGGTTAGGTGATTGTTTAAAAAATTCATCATCTCATCATGGCGAGTCATGGTGTGCCCTTATGGTTAAAATCGTTAATTTAAATGACTTAGTTAAACGATTTGGTTAAATGGTTAAGTAGGTGCCATAGTTTAGCGGATTTTTGGGCGTTACACCAGTCATTTTCGGTGTATTATTTTTTACTGGCAAATTTTATAAGAAATGATAAAAACTAGGGCGTACCTACCTTTGGTATTTGCAATGAAAAATAGGAAAAATCGCCCGTTTTTCAAGGAAAAATAGGAAAAATCGCCCGTTTTTCAAGGAAAAGTCCGCAGTTGATATTGAAATATCAACAAGGATTTTGACTTCGAGCCACAATCCGACCACTTAATTTTAAAAATCAAGTTAAAATCTTAAAAATTCACACGATTAAGTGGTCGGATAGCCATTTTTCATGCAAAAATGGATTGAAATCACTAAATTTCATCATATTTTCATTAAAAATGTTATCAAGGGTAGGTACGCCCTATTAATTTTAAATCAAAAATAGGGTAAAATAACCAACTTTAACCACATTTAAAAATCACCCTAAGTCAATTCAGGTAACATCATGACACGTGGACAGGCAACGCAGAACAAACAGGACAGACAAAAACAGGATTTTTTTGGCAAAAAGCACGAATTAACCATCTGTGTCGGCATGGCATTGTTTGGCGTATTGCCCACCCTAAGTCACGCCCAAAGTTTTGTGACATCTGATGACATCACACGCCCAAACTCCAACAGCACGATGAGCTATACGCCCACGCCTGCCACCGTTCAAGCAGTCGCAGGGACAAAGGTAGAGATTAATACAACCGATGACGGTTTGGGATTTGTCGCTAGCACCAATGACACCCAAACTGCCCATTCTGCCCCCACCATCATTCAGCCCAAGCCTGCTCATCTGTCTCATCATACCGTCACTTCGCACAGTTCCCAATACAGCCCCGAATACAGTACACAGGACAACCCACCGCTTGATGACAGCCCATATCTTGATAATAACCCATATCTTGATAAAAAATTGGCAGGCAATAACAAACAGGGCAACAAATCAAATAATAACTCAAAACCCACATCATTTGTCACATCAGATGTTCATGGCATTCATGACGCCCATAACAGACAAATCATTTCAAATAGCAAAGGCGGTCAAAACACGACATTTATCAGCAGTGAGAACATCAGCCAAGACCATCATGCCAACACACAAAAAAGCCAAAGCCTTGCCAAACTTGCCCAATATTATCACGCCAAGCCAAGCACAGGCGGACACGTGGCACGCTGTGAAGGGGTGTGGGTACAGCCCAAGCGAGAGAGCCTAAGCCAAAGTCTAGGCTATCGGGGACATGGTGATGATAACGATACTTTCTACGCCCAAGCCGACTACGGCTACTATGACAATAAAGACTACGCCGAGCTTGCTGGCAATGTCATCATCGAACAAAACGGTCAGCAAATCGTCGCTGACAAGCTCATCTATCAGCCCAGCACAGGGCAAATGCGTGCCACAGGGCAAGTGCTGTTTAGTGATGACCGACCGCCCAGCACTGGCGGTAGCAAGGTAAGCGGTGCAGGGATTATCGGGGTTGCCGATAACTTATACTATGCCGATGACGGCAGGACCGCCACCGCTCATGATGTCGCTTTTGCCAGCACCACCATGAACGCCCACGGGCATGCCCACACCCTAAACAAAGTCGGCGACAACCAATACCACATGCAGGACGTCATGTTCTCCACCTGCCCGCCAACCGAACGCAAATGGCATTTGGACGCCAGTAGCATTGACATCGATAATGACACAGGGCGTGGCGTGGCAAAAAACAGCACGCTAAGAATCGGTAACGTGCCTGTCTTTTATTTGCCATATTTTAACTTTCCCATTGATGACAGACGTGCCAGTGGCTTTTTGTTGCCGACGGCAGGGTTTGGTTCGGACAGTTTTGAGATTAGCACACCCTATTACCTAAACCTTGCCCCCAACTATGATGCCACCATCACGCCCACAGTGTTTAGTAGCAAAAACCCCATGCTCACGGGCGAGTTTCGCTACCTGACACAGTACGTCGGGGCGGGCGTATTGCGTGGCTCTTTTTTGCCCGATGACCGCAAATATAATGGCGAAGACCGCAAAAGCCTGTTTTATGACCACTATTGGCAGTCCAAACGCCACCCCCATCTGTCCGCCTACGCTCATTATCGCTACGTCTCGGACAGCAGTTATCTTAATGACTTTGACACGCTTGGCATCGAAGGCAACCCACTTAACCTACCACGCAACATCGGAGCAAGCTATTATAATGACTATATCAGTGCCGATTTGCGAGCTGAGACCTTTCAGACATTGCATGGCACAAATAACGACGGCACGACCATCTTAGACAAAGACAAGCCCTACTCACGCCTGCCCCAGTTGTCAGTGCATTACCGCTTGCCAAAACTTGTCAATGAATTTGACGTGCTAAACCGCCTAAAAGTAGAAGGGATTCACAACTCTGCCTATTTTAAAAAATCCATCAAAGACAACTCCGATACGGAAAAATCAGGCTTTCGCATGTACAACCAGCTCTCAGCAAGCTATCCGATGACTCGCTCATGGGGCTATGCCACGCCATCGCTTGCCTTGACACATCTGTATACATCTTATGATGAAGACAGCCTTATCGGACAAAATCTCACCGAAGACGAAGGCACTTATTCGGTGTTCGCCCCTAGGATTGGGTTGGATACGGGGCTGTTTTTTGAAAAGGCGGGCTCCCCCTTTGGGCTATATGACGACAGCTTGGGTGGTCATCAAGTCATCATGCCACGCCTAAAATACACCTACACCCCCTACAAAGACCAAAGCAACATCCCCAACTTCGAGACCGCCATCGGGCAGGTTAGTTACGACCGCCTGCTGTCTGATTCGTGGCTCTTAGGCTATGACCGCATTGGCGACTTGCACGCCATCACCCCCGCCCTGCATTATCGCTATGTGGATGGGTCAGGTCTGACTCGCTTTGACGGGGGCATTGCCGAGCAGATTTATTTGGATGACATTCGTGTGGGCGTGGATGACAGTCAAACCTTTACAGGTAGTACATCAGGGCTGGCATGGCGAGCTTCTGCTCAGCCGACGGATAACTTTTGGGTAGAAGCTGGCGGGGCATTCACCCCCAACTATGACCTAAGTGCCATCGTCGCTCAGCTACGTTATCAACCCAGTGACAACCAACTGTACAACTTTGGTGTCATCGAACGTAAAGATAATCCTGCCACCGGTCAGCTTGCCCTATCGGCTTATACCGCATCCGCTGTCTTTCCCATCAACAACCGCTGGCGTGTCATGACCCAAGCCCAATACGACCACAAAAACGACCGCCTGCTCGATGCCTTGGTTGGGGTCAATTACGAAGACTGCTGTTATGGGTTGTCAGTCTATGCTCGCCGTTATCGTAACGACCTAAACCCCGAAGCAGGTGCGGACAATGCTGTCATGGCAGAGATTCGCCTAAATGGCATTACCAGTGGCGGTAAGCTAAACCGTCTGATGTCTGATAAAGTCTTGGGTTATGACACTGTCAATCGAGCATGGCAACAAGATTATTAATTTATTTAAATCATAGCATTTGACGAGATGATGATGAAATGCTAAACTGATTTGGTTTATTTACAATTTTATAGGAACAACAATGAAACACCCCCTTATTCAATCCCTACTTACCATCAGTCTAAGCCTAGGCATGGCAACGGTCGCCACCGCCAATACCCCCAGCGTGACAAGCAGTGCCGATGGTATTTTGGCACAGGTCAATGATGAAATCATCCTAAAAAGCGAGTTCATCACCGCCAGTCAAGCCATGGCTCGTGAATACCGTGACAGGGGCATCGCTCTATCTAATGCCGAAACCCAAAACCTTGCCATGGACGCCCTTATCACACGCAAATTACAGCTTGGACTGGTGAATCGTGCAGGGTTTAGCCCCAATGAAAATGCGGTCAATCGTGAACTGCTCGCCATCGCCAACAAAGAAGGGTTTGACAACCTAGCAGATTTTCAACGCTCGCTTGATGGCAAGCAAGCAGGCAGTTATGCCGAACTTCGTCGTCAAGTCATCGAAGATGCCAGCCTTGTGGCATTATGGCAAGCCCAAGTCCGTCCACGCATTAACATCAGCGAGCAGGAAGTTAATGCCTTTTTAAACTCTCCCGAAGGACAACAAATTCCTGCCGAACAGGTGCTTATCCCCGAGTGGCAGACCAGTCATATTTTGGTTAAAGTTGATGGCACCCAAAGTGATGCCATGGCACAACAAAAAATCAACGCCCTATACAGCGAGCTACAAAAAGGGGCGGACTTTGGGGCGATGGCAGCCACTTATTCTGATGACACAGGCTCTGCCACCCAAAACGGTCGCTTAGGCTGGGTCACTGACGGGCAGATGGTGGCAGAGTTTGAAGCGATGATGAAAAATACCGTCGCTGGTGATTTTTCCACCCCATTTCGCACGCAGTTTGGCTGGCACATCCTAAAAGTGGAGAACACTCGCCAACGAGACATGAGTAATGAAGCACGCAAAGACAAGGCTCGTGAGATACTGTTTAGCCGTCAAGCCCCCCAAGCCGAAGAAGACTGGGTGGATGAACTAAAAGCTGGGGCTTATATCAAGATTTTTGAATAATTTTACAAATATCAAAAGACGGCTTAATGGTCGTCTTTTTTATCATCCGCTTTTAGCATTCTGCTTTTCCAAACAACTCGATTCCCACCAAAAACCATCCATCAATCACATAAACAACACCGTTTATCAATAATTTTTCATAAAACTACTCCTATTGTAAAATTTTTAGTATAATTCTATGTTAATTTTTATTAATTCAGACCATTGATTTTATCAACCAATAACCCATCTCTTGGAACTTAAGGATATTCTATGAATCACATTTATCGAGTTGTTTTTAACCACGCCACAGGCGTTTATCAATGCGTGTCAGAATTTGCCAAAGCCCATGGCAAAACCAAGTCGGTTAAGTCGCTAAGTGTGGCAGTCGGTCTATTGATGGGTGGACAGGCATTGGCGGCAGATATTGAATTTAATGATGCAAAGACACACACATTTGACCAAGCCATTGCTTTAAATGCGATGTATTAATCGGTAATGACACCACAATCACTGTCAATAACAACAAACAAATCCAATTTGGCTCGCCCAATACTGCCGGTGAAGACAAACCAACCACAGCAAACATCAGCAACAGCACGCTTAATTCAGGCGGTATCGTCATTGCCAATACTCAGCAGGCAACAGTCAATATTGATAACAGCAAGCTAAACCTGACAGGTGCTTCTGCCATTGGCGTACAGAAGTCGGGGATTGCCAATATTAGTAATAACACCAAAATCACCACAACGGGCGTAACTTCAATTGGTTATGAAGCCGAAGGTAAAATGAACTTAACTGGCAGTGAAATTGATGCAACCAATAACAATATTAATATCGGCGAACGTGCAACGGGGGAGTTAAACCTAAAAGACAAAGCCAAAATTACCGCAGGCGAAGTCTTAGTAGGTATTCAAACCAATCACATTGGCACATTAACCTTGGACGACAGTCAGATAGACACCAGAGACATTGCCATTGGTGATGACGGAGTGGCAATTGTTACACTGACAAATGGTAGTAGTATTAACACCAGCGAGCACATGCATTTTGGTCGCCGAGAAAATGGGCGGGCAACCATTAATGTCACAAACAGTAGCCTGTCAGGGGGTAATGAGCTCAATGTTGGTCAAAAAGGCGTTGCTACACTGAACGCCAAAGACAGCAAAATCGCTTCAAATAAATGGCTAAGAGTTGGGCTAGAAGAAAATTCATCAGGAACAGTTGTTTTGGACAATAGCACCATGAATGCTACTGATGAAATTATTGTTGGTTGGGATGGTGCAGGTGATGTTACCCTCAACAATAAATCATCAATTTCAAGCAAAGGTATCGCAATTGGGCTTAGTAAAGGTGCGGGCAAAATCACCCTAAACGACGACGCAAAATTAACCGTCAGCAACATCTTGCAAGTCGGAGGTGAGAGCAAAGGAGAGCTTATCGTCAATGGAAGTGACTCTAAAAACATTGTTGTCACCGCTGATATAGTTATTGTCGGCACATCTGCCAATAGCGACAGTATGATTACCGCCAACAACAAAACAACTTTTCAAGTCAATGGTGACATGATTATTGGGGCGGGCAGTAAAGGGACAGTAACCCTAAATAAAAACTCCCCATATTCACATGGTGTCGGTCACACCTATGTAAAAGGCAAAGTATATTTGGGCGGTTTTGAAAACCTCGACCCAACCCTAAACACCATTAATGGTACGGGCTCTCTTATTTTGATAGACAGTACATTGCGCGCAGATGAGATTGTTGTTGGAAATGTCGGCAAAGGTATTCTTCAGGTGGAATCAAAAGATGTCGGTAACCACTGGTCAGGTCTTTATACCAATCAAATCAGTCGGGGTACCAATGCCACACAATCTGACGTCTTTATCAATGGTGCAGAACTTAGCATCACCGAAAATCAGCCTAACTTATTTGCCAATTTTACCAAAAATGACAAAATTGAAATCGGTAATCGTGGTGTTCACATCAATACAGGATCCTATTTAAGCAGTCAGTCACAACCCACAGATGTCATCATCAACCCAAATGCTGTAATAACAGGCGATGTGGGTCGTTTTGGTTATCGTGCAAATGAAGATGACATATCAGGCGGTTTTATACATTTTGGTACTGGCACGCTTGAGATTGCTGAAAGCTCCAAAAAATTTACAGGGGACATTGGCTCATTTGCTGGCACACTCAAAATCAACGGCAACTACACTATGAATGGTGAAAATCTCATCATCGGGATCTTGGATACCAATGATAATAATGTCATTGATGATAACGAACATGGTAAAGTTGTGGTGACAGGTACTGCCGATATTAGCAATGGCAACCTAAACGTCTATGCCCAAGACCTTATCAAACCACTCATTACAGGCAATAATCCCACTGCTGAATATAAAGATGTGCTAACAGCGGATACATTAAAAGGCAAATTTAAAGACGTGCAGATATTTGACATGAATGGTGATAAGATTGACACCAGACTGGGAGCGGATTATTCCGATGCCAATAAAGTACATCTAAAAATCCAACCTGAAAACACCACGTCCGTAGTACCGCCAACGCCAACGCCAACGCCAACGCCAACGCCAACGCCAACGCCAACGCCAACGCCAACGCCAAACATTGTCGGCACTTTTGAAAATGCTGTCAATAGCCAAAATAAAAATTCTTTATTAAATTTGGCACAGGTATTGGACACGCATAAAGACACCAATACCAACCCACTGGGACTGGCATTGACACTGGGTGCAAGCGGTCTTGATAATGCCAAGCTCACCCAAGGAGCATCTGAGCTTGCTCCGCTCATGCATGGCTCTACCGCTCATGTTATCGCCAATGCCCAAGACTACGCTTTTGGAGCGATACATGCTCGCCACCTAGACCGTTCACGTTCTGTATGGGCAAAAGCGATTGGCACGCAGGGCAAATTACAAGAAAATGAGCTTTTGGACTATGACACCACAGACATCGGAGCGATTGTGGGAGCAGACACAGCGGTGGGTCGTGGCAATATCGGCTTAGCACTGTCTTACATTCATAGTGACGTGGACAGCCGTGGCAATGCTCGTCATGACGCCACCGTCAAATCCACCCAAGTACTAGGCTATGGTGACTACGACATCAATGACAGAGTTTCTGTTCATGCCACCGTGGGCGTGGGGCGAGCGGACATTGACGGCAAACGCCACATCAGCACGCTCACCGCAGGCAACACCGCCACTGCCACTGCTGACTACACCGCAGACACCGCCCAAGCAGGTTTTGAGATTCGTCATCGCTTTGGTACAGACACACGCCGCATCACGCCATTTATTGGCATGAAATACACACATGTCTCATCAGACGGCTACACCGAAACAGGAGCAGGCGTGTACAATCTGGCAGTACAAAAGGCAAGTTTCAATGAAATTAGCCAAAACTTCGGTATTCGCTTACAACAAGCAATCAGCCCACGTACAACCATTACAGGCGAACTGTCAGGGTCGGTTTATGGTGGCGAACGTACGCCCATTACAGCAAGTTTTGTCAATGCCGATGACAGTGCCTTCACCTTAAACGGTCAGGAGCTTGGACGCACGGCGGGTAATGTCGGTCTTGGCATGACCTACAAGCCCACAACCAACACCACCTTGTCGCTTGGCTATCAAGGTCAATGGCGTAAGAACTATGACAATCAAGGGGCTGCACTAGGCTTTGAGATGAAGTTTTGATCAACACAAACACAAAAAGCTGTCACAATGACAGCTTTTTTATGCCCCATTCTCAACTTTATACAGCTAACAAATTTGAATTTTACCACGGAAACCGTAGCAATTTTTCATTTTGTAGAGTGTATAAATGCCTAATTTATCAAGGGTAAATTATGGTAAATTACCCCCAATTTGCACCAATTCTACATTTTGAAAATTTTTTGTAGGGGCTGACTGTATACGCCCTTTATTGGTGCTATTTATAAGACGTACAGAGATAAGCTCTTACGTCCACACATCATTGAGTTTGTGGTAATTTTAAAGTTGCTTGGGTGTAAATAATCCATCATGCTTTTATTTTATTAACACGCATAAAAAAGACCTTACATGAAGGTCTTTTTGTTGAGTCAATGATTTATCATTCGACAGGGTTTTGTGACAGTGAACGTACATAAGCTGCAAGTAACATGATACGCTCGTTACCTAGCTTGGTTTGCCACTCGGGCATCACGCCAGCACGACCATGACGAATGGTTGTTTGTACCGATTCACGATCACCGCCAAATAGCCAAATATCATCAGTCAAGTTAGGTGCACCAAATGCAGTTAGACCTTTAGCGTCAGCACCATGGCATAGCACACAGTTGGCCTCAAAGATGGGCTTACCTTGTGCCACCAATGATTGATTAAGCTCACCATTATCTACCCCAGAGCCATGTCCGCTAGCGATAGACAGTACGTATTCAGCAGCAGCACGAACACCAGACTCGCCCAGTTGTTTCTGCCACGCCGCCATTGCACCGACACGACCATTATGAATGGTTAGCAATATTTCATCTGCATTACCACCATGGAGCCAGTCATCGTCCGTTAGATCAGGATAACCTGTTGCACCTTTGGCGTTGAGACCATGACACAGAGCACAGTTTTGTAAGAACAGACGGTTACCCACTTTTTGGGCTTCTGGGTCACTTGATAGCTTATCTACATAAGGAGCAAGCAGTTTAACCTGCTCATCGATTTTGGCTTGCAAGTCTGAATCAGGCTCAGCATTTTTGCGTTGCTCAGCTTGTAGCTCAGACAACTTTGCCAGTACAGGTACAGCATCAGTTGCACCAGCCGCCGCCAAGATGTTTTGTTCAAAGTTTTCAGTAAAAACTTTATTGTTGGCTTGTAGTTGGCTATTTAGCTCGTTCTCTGATGTCCAAGGCACTTGTTGACCATCAACTTCTACGGTTGTGATGCCTTTCCAACTATTTGGCTGGATTGAAGGGTATAATACAAAATATCCTAGACCCCAAGCCAAAGTCCCAAAGAACACCACAAGCCACCATTTTGGCAAGGGCTTATCATATTCACGAATGCCGTCGTATGAATGTCCTGTCGTCTCATCTTCTTCTAGCACTGGCTTGGTTTTTAGAGTCCAAACAAGCACCCCAAAAATGAAAGCCCAACAAGCCAGCGAAAAGATGGTAATCCAAGAACTCCAAAAAAAGCTCATTGTATATCCTTAGTGCGTTGTGATGACGACTCTTCTAATTGGTGATCATCTAACGCAAGTTGTGCGTCTTCTTCAAAGCGTTTTTTGTTTTTTGGTGAGTATGCCCACCACGCCACACCGATGAAAGCAATAAATGCCCCCACCGTTGCGATACTATGTAAAACGCCCCAATTCATTAGCGTTGACCCTGCATGGCGATACCAAGCTGTTGCAGGTAAGCGACCAATGCATCAAGCTCGGTTGCCCCCTGTACTTGGTCGGGCGCCGCTTCAATATCAGATTCGGTATAAGGCAAGCCAAAACGGTCTTTAAAGATACGCATTTTTGCTTGAATCTTCTTACCATCCACCTCATTCTTGGCAAGCCAAGGATAGGCGGGCATGACTGATGCAGGCACTACCGCACGTGGGTCAATCAAATGGTCAATGTGCCATTGGTCAGAATAACGACCGCCAACACGAGCAAGATCAGGACCAGTACGCTTAGAACCCCATAAGAATGGGTGATCCCATGTAGACTCTGCGGCACGGCTATAAGGTCCATAACGCTCAACTTCGGCACGAAGAGGACGAATCATCTGAGTATGGCAGACGTGACAACCTTCACGGATATAAATGTCACGACCTTCTAATTCTAATGCTGTCCATGGACGCATGTTGGGAAGTGGCTTATTCACACCGCCTTGCTCTGGTGTATTTTGGTCAAAAAGCAATGGATAAATCTCAACCAAAGTTGCAAAGCTAATCGCAATCACAATAAAAACAACGAGTAAGCCGGTATTTTTTTCAACAATTTCATGTGTAATGTTAGACATGGCTGCCCCCCTTATGCTTTGACAGCATCATTATCAAAGACTTCATCACGACCTGTATTAACCTCTTCAGGCTCGGCAAGACGCTCAGGAATGCTAGGCATCTTAATGGTCTTATAACAGTTATAAGCCATCACAAGCATACCACCAACATACAATAGACCACCCAATGCACGCACCACATAAGGCCAGTGTGATACCACAACTGTCTGGATGAAGTCATAAGACAATGTACCATCATCGTTAGTTGCACGCCACATCATGCCTTGGGTAATGCCCGAAATCCATAGAGCAACAATGTACAGAACCGTACCTGTGGTCGCAAGCCAAAAATGCACTGTGATAAGGTTGGTTGAGTACATTTTTGCTTTGTTATAGATGCGTGGCAACAGCACGTAGATAGAACCAATGGTTACCATACCAACCCAGCCCAACGCACCAGAGTGTACGTGTCCGACTGTCCAGTCGGTATTATGACTGATGGCGTTCACTTCTTTGATGGACAGCATAGGACCTTCAAAGGTACTCATGGCATAAAATGACAATGCCACAATCAAAAAGCGAATGATGGGGTCAGTACGCAATTTATCCCAGCTACCAGATAAAGTAAGTACACCGTTAATCATACCACCCCAAGAAGGAGCGAATAGAATGAGCGAGAATACCATGCCCAAAGATTGGGTCCAGTCAGGCAATGCTGAATAATGCAAGTGATGACCACCTGCCCACATGTACGAAGCGATTAATGCCCAAAAGTGAACGATGGACAAACGATAAGAATACACAGGGCGACCGATCTGCACGGGGATGAAGTAATACATCATGCCCAAGAACGCTGCTGTTAAGTAGAAACCTACCGCATTATGCCCATACCACCACTGAACCATGGCATCTGTTGCACCGCCATAGAGCGAGTAAGATTTCCACATACTCACAGGAATGGCAAGATTATTGACGATATGAAGCAGTGCAATGGTGATAATAAACGCTGCAAAGAACCAGTTAGCCACATAGATGTGCAATGTTTGGCGTTTGATGAGCGTGCCAAAGAATACAATGGCATATGCCACCCACACCAAGGCTATACCAATGGAAATGGGCCATTCTAGTTCGGCATATTCTTTGGCAGTGGTCAGACCCAATGGTAAGGTAATGACCGCCCCCACAATGACCGCTTGCCACCCCCAAAAGGTAAACCAAGCAAGATAAGGGGCAAACAGTCTTGTCTTACAAGTACGCTGAACAATGTAATAAGATGTTGCAAAAAGTGCACAACCACCAAAGGCAAAAATGACCGCATTGGTGTGAAGTGGTCTTAAACGTCCAAAGGACAGCCAAGATGTATCAAAGTTAAGTGCTGGCCATGCAAGCTGTGATGCAATGAATACACCAACCGTCATGCCAATAATACCCCAAAATACTGCCATGAGCGTGAAAAGACGAACAATCGTAATTTCGTATTCATGGTCAACTGATGGGGCTACTGCTGTTTTAGATAGACTCATGGGATAGGTTTCCTGTGCAGCCCGATTTGTTTCGTTGTTTGATGAGATTAATCATCAAATTTACGTTTTTTAACTATATTTGTCTATTGTAACGCAAAATTTGCCAAATATCATCATTTCAAATCAGTTTTTAGGAAAAAAACCTTAAAAAAATTAAGGAAAAAATAACAATCAAACAATGACCACAATCTTTCCTATGACTGGCTTACTCACGATGAGTTTGGCTTGCGTTAAATCCACACTCACAATAGGGTATTGCGGCGGGTTTTTCACCGTGTATTATACAACACAATTGTAAGTTTTCGGGTATGTTTTGTAAAAAATAAATGAAAATTTTCACATTTTTTTAAAATTTTTTGTAACTTTTGCCAATTTTTGACGATTTTAATCAATTTTTTTAATCAAAAAAGACCACTTTTTGTTAAGTTTAAAAACTTTCACCAAACCCATTTGGTTTTTATTAAATGAAAAATTAATCATTTTTTAATTATTAATTTAATTTTTAAAAATAAAATTGATGAAAATCTGATGAATTTTGTGGTATTTTTATAAAAAGTCTGCTTTTTGAATAATTTTTGCTTTATAATGAGTCATCTTTATTTATCATCGAGTTATTTTTATGGCAAAATTTTTAAGTCAAGCATGGTTTGATGAAGTCCAAACCCTAAACACCAAAGCAGGCGAGCTAAACTTACCACCGAGTCTTGCCGACCTTGTTGTCAATGTCAGCATCACAGGCGACGACCCCAAAGAGCTACACCTAAATGCTGGCAAATTGGGTCAGCACCATGTCAATAATGCCATCAGCACTATCAACATCGACAGCGACACACTCGCCCAAATCATCTCGGGCAAAGACGTCAATGTCGCCCTAGAAGCCTTTATGATGGGCAAAATTCGCATTGATGGCGACATGTCAGCGGTCATGGCATTACAATCTGCCAAACCAAGCCCTGAACAAAAAGCACTGTACAAAGAAATTTTGGGCGTGACGGAGTTTTAGTTTTTAAAACCACATGGCTTAAAATGGCTTAAAACCACATAACACCCAAAACAAAACCCTGCCATAAACAGGGTTTTGTTTTTTTGGGGAGATATTTAATATACCCCAGTTATTTGCCATCATTGAAATTTTGGTAAGTGTCGCCTTGGCGGATATTGTGGCGTGTGCCATCATCAGCAAAGGCATACACGGTAACATCAACTTCCACACGGCGGTTGGGCTGTAAGCATCGGATTTGCTCAGCTCTGGGGGCGTTGGTATCACAGATGACGTGTGGCAGTGGCTGAGTTCTGCCCGCTCCTGATGCGGTCAGCGTACTCGATGTCACGCCTTTGCCAATCAAGTATTGGCGAACGGTTTGGGCACGGAGCATGGATAGGTTCATGTTATACATGTCATCGCCATAACGGTCGGTATGACCTGTTAGATTCACACGGCTGTCGCCACGGGCTTCCCATGCGATGAGCTTGGTGGCAAGTTCGTCGAGCTTAGCACGCCCTTCTGGGAGCATGTCTTCTAACTGCCATTTGTCAAACTTAAATAGCGCATCCGCTTCAAGCGTGATTTTCTCTCTGGCAATCGGTGCTGCGATGACAGGTGCCGCCACAGAAGTCGCATTTGGGGTAGGCTTGGCATAATTGGCACAGTCAGCAGGCAACCAATAAAACTCTTGACCCTTGAATTTGTCATCAAAAATCACCTTGTATTGGCAAATTTTGACCGAATTGTCCGCTTGGTAGAACTTCATGATGTAATCCCACTCACGGGCACGGTTCGCTTCATTAAAATGTGGACGACCAATAAGCTGATACAGCTCATCTTTGGCAACCCCCGGACGAATCTTGGAGAGATTCTCTCTGTTAGGGAACTGCCCATCTTTTTGCCATGCTTTGTCAAGCTCTGGAAAAACAATGTCGTCTTTGTTGTCAATGGTGCCACGCTCTGAGATGTTTGAGCTTAGCTGTTTTGTACCCATACAGCCCGTCACAAAAAGTGTGGCTAGAATGGTTGCACTTAGAGTTAATGCTTTCATGGTATTCCTTGGTTTAACTTTGATAAAATCTTATCATAAAATCTTGTGATGAAATCTTGCACCCACACTTAGTGGATGCAAGAATAAGCCCAATCAGAAGTGGAAGCCTGCACCCACTGCCACCCCTGCGTTACCTTGGGTATCGGCAGAGCCTGACATTTTGAGCACCCAGCGACCGTTATCAGAGAGCTTGGAGAAACCGACAGCCACCGCACCTTCGCCATTATAGCTTGCCATACCACCTGTCAGCATAGATTTACCCGGTAGATAGGCCTGGGGCAGAGCCGCCATTGCCATCGCTGATGACACACCAGCATTGGCATCATCTGCCACGCCATCAATGCGAGCATTTAGATTGTCAACTTTTCTAGCGACTGCATGCAGCTGACTGCCATTTATCGCATCTTTACTGGTGGCTGAGATATCACCATCTGCAACACCCGTGATTTTATTACCCGCAACATCAACTTTATCTTTGGTAAACGATGGACCATTATTGATGGTAACACCATTATTGTTGAGGGTGGTGTTGCCTGCTTTAACACTGTCAACGGTAATGTCTTTGGCTAGGTTATAAACCACGTCATTACTATTAGCTGATTTATCAATAACAATATTTTTGTCAGTATTTTTCATGTTAACGGTAGCACCTGGCTTAACCAACGAGCCATTCTTACCTTGGACGGTTAGGGTAAAGCCTGCGTTATTGATGGCATTGGCAATGTCGCCAGCAGTCACTAACTTGCCTTTATTATCATCACTAGGCGTATCGACTTTGCCGTCTTTATTGGCATCCCCCAGTTTGGTGGTATTTGCTGTTACTTGAGTGATGGTTTTGCCTGGATTGTTTGGGTCAGCAACTTTCTTGGTGGTGATGGTAGTGCCGTCGGTATTCACATCAAAGGTCACATTACTAGAAGTGCCTTCTTTATTAGTGGTTACTTTTGCAGTTGTGCCTGTACCATTCACAAAGTTGACGGTATCATAAGCTTTGACAAAGTCTTTGGCCACGCCGTTACCCTGTAGATTCCAGCCAGAGTTTAAAACATCGCCAGCAGTTGCCGCATTACTGGTATTGATTTTTTCAGGTAGCGTTTGTCCTGTGGTTACAGGTTTATTGCCAGTGTTATAAACATCATTATTATAAGTACTTGGCAGGTTTGATTTTACATTAGTAAGTGTGGTTGGTGCTGTTGTGCTTCCATCAGCATTTTGCATGGATGCAATGACGTTGTTATTGGCAGTTGGGTTAATGGCAGTGGCACCGGGTTTCGGTTTGCCACCCTCAAGCTGATCTGGTGCATAGTATTTGTCACCTACCAAGGTTGCTTTGGCAATTTCTTCTGGCTTGTAGAATTTGCCGTTAGGTGCTTTGGTTAGTTTGTCACCGTCTTGGTTGGTGTAAACCACAGGCAGTTGGGCATTTTCTACAATAACTTGGTTATTTACTTTGATATCGTAATCGAAACGGCCGCCTTTTTTGGTTTGGGTTACGCTGATGCTGTTGTCGCTGGACTGAACGGTTGTACGTGAATCTTTCAGCTGTTTCAAGTTTACCGCATCGGTATCTTTTGTACCGGCAGTCACATTAGTGATTCTCTTATTGCCGGCATTGATACCGGTATTGGTAACGGAAGGACCGCCGGCAATAGTCAGGCCGTTATTTTTCAGAGTAGTATTACCTGTCGTTACAGAATTAAACGTCACATCTTTGGCGGTGGCAACGGTAATTTTTTTGCCATCATTGGTGATTTGGATATTGTCACCATTGACAAAGTTTACAGTTTCGCCAGTTTTGACAAGCTCTTTATTACCACCATTAGTTTGGACATTAAAGCCTGCGTTATTGATGGCATTGGCAATATCACCGGCATTCACCAGTTTGCCTTTGTCAGCATCGCTTGGGGTATTTACTTTACCGTCAGTACCATTGGTAAGACCTGTGGTGTTGGCAGTGATTTGACCACTTGAGTTGGTGGTGATGGTGGTGCCGTCGGTATTCACATCAAAGGTAACATCACTAGAAGTGCCTTTGGCATTGCTGGTTACTTTTGCAGTTGTGCCAGTACCATTCACAAAGTTGACGGTATCATAAGCTTTGACAAAGTCTTTGGCCACGCCGTTACCCTGTAGATTCCAGCCGGCATTTAGCACGTCGCCGACGGTGGCAGCGTTGTTAACATTGACATTATCAGGCAATGCTTTTGACTTTGTCACAGAATCCTTATTCTTATTATAAGCATCATTGTTGTAAGTCGCTGGCAAATTGCTGGCAACATTTCTAAGAACCATTGGGGCAGTGGTTGAGCCATCAGCATTTTGCATGGATGCAATAATGTCGGCAGGAGCATGGGTATTACCCTCGGCATCGGTAAATTTGCCATCAGGTTGTTTAAATACCTTGACACCGTTTTTATTGGTGTAAACCACAGGCATTTGTTCCAAAGTGCCTTTTGCAACCATATACAGCTGGCTACCGTTGATGGCATCAGTTGACTTATCAGAAATCTCCCCTGCTGCCACATGCTTAATTTGGCGTTCCGCATCTTTTGTACCAACAGAAACTGAACCTTTTTCGGCAGAGCCAACACCGGCAAAGTTACCATAGGTAACACCATTAACCGTGCCTTGTTCCTGGGCGGTGGCTTCGGTGGTTACTGAGTTTGAACCCAGTGCGACAGAGTTTGCGTGCTCGGCTTTTGCATTTTTACCAACAGCAACCGCCTCTTTTTGAGTGGCTTTGGCTGCAACACCTAAAGCAATAGATGACTTACCTGTTGATTTTGCACCAGCTGCCGCTGCAAAAGAGCCATCTTCTGTTGCGCTCGCACCTACGCCCAAAGCGACTGATGTGATGCCAGAAGCTTTCGTACGAGTACCGAACGCCGTTGCCAACTTACCTGCTTGAGACTGAATACCGATAGCTACCGCAGCTTCCTCTGCTTTGGTTGCGGTATAGCGTTTATTTTGGTCACTAAAATCAACTAGATAATCTTTGGTAATTTCCTTATATTTTTTTGCCACATCTGTGTTATTTGAAGTATCGTTGTTATCAGTTTTATTCCATTCTGGTGGGCTGTTAGATGCTACTCTATCCAAATCATCACCACCAATGGCAATCGATGAGTTACCTTCTGCTCTCGCCTGAGCACCCAAAGCGACTGATTGGTCTCCTGAAGCAGTGGCTTCATAACCGATGGCTACTGATTGTGCATGGTCGCCTGAATCTCCGTGACTAAACGTTGAACCTGGAGAGTTTTTAGGAGTCTTAAAGGTGCTCGCCTTATAGCCAATCGCCACCCCCCCATAGACCGTCTCTGAATTTACGCCGATAGCGACGTTTTGGGCGGGTTTGCTACCATTTTTACTGTCGTGCTTAACTGCCGCCAAAGCATTATCGCCGATAGCAATGCCATCATCGCCATTCTCAACTTTTTGTCCCACTTTAGCAGAGGTACCATTGGCACCTCCTATAGCTAAGGATCTGTTGCCTGCTGTTTTATTCTCTAAAGTCTGTGCCCATGCCGATGATGACAACATCATTCCTACTGCCAATGCGGTTAAGGCAAATGCCTTGGTAGCGGATTTTGGCAGGTTGTTTGAACCGACCATTTTTGCCGATGATTTACCTTGTGCTTTGGCAAATTCACAGACCGCTTGGAGAGTCTGGGTGGACTTGTTCCAAATGACACGATAAACATTATTCATAATTTTTCCTTGGTTAAGGTTAACACAATAAGCAAAGGCTTATGCTAAAATTGACTTAGATCATTGACGTCATGTCAAAACTGACAAATTTTGTCAGTTTTGACAAGTTGCGATAAAAGTTTGTTAGTTGGTCATGCCAGAGCATGACCATAAAACGCACAGATCATCACAGCCATCAATTATAAAATAAGGCACCGTGAGTATGATTACCCACTTTGGTAACTTATTTTGATTCAATCACTTAATAATCATGCAAAAATCATGCCAGATAAATATTAGAATATTCCAACATAACATAAAGTGCCTTTTATAAGCTCACTCATGAATATACACAACCAAGAAAACAAACAGCAATAAAATTATAAACCACACCGATAAAAACACTCTACCATGGGACAATTAATCCCTTTAAAAAATTATGGAAAAGGTGTAGAATATATTTATTCCAAATTAAAAATCAGTATCAATCATGCCCAGCCAAGAGCGAGTACTCGCCCCAACAGCTAAGGTTATATCATGTCAGAACAACCAGATAATTCTGTAAAAAACACAGAAGACAACGGTGCCACACCCAAAGTTTTTGACCCCAAAGCAAGCGACACCACGCCTGCCACTAACACCGTCGCCACCCCCCCAAAAAAACCCAAAAAACCAAAACCCCCACCAGAAAAGCTGATACCGCATTCTAAGGACATGGACGCCACCAAGAAACGGGTGCATCCACGCTTTGTCTTAGGCAAATATCAGAACATTCGCTTGGTCAGTATGTATGCCATTTTGGTCATGTTTTTGGTGTTACCGTGGATAAAATGGGGTGGTCGTCAGGCGATACAGTTTGATGTCGCCGAACCAAAGTTTTATATCTTTGGGGCGACGTTTATGCCACAGGACTTTTATTTTTTTGCCTTTGTCTTTATGATTGCTGCCTTTACGCTGTTCATGGTAACGGTCTATGCAGGGCGGGTGTTTTGTGGCTATGCCTGCCCCCAGACCATCTACGTACACTTGTATCAGCACGTAGAGAAATGGGTACTGGGCGAGCGTAACAAACGCATCAAGTTCGACAAAGAACCGATGAGCGCCTCAAAAATCGCCAAACTCATGCTTATCCATGCCATCTGGGGCGTGATGAGCATGATTACCGCCATGACATTCATGTCACTTGTGGTCGGGACGGAGTACCTATTCTTTAATGGGGCAACACCGTTCTTTATGGGTTGGAGCAAGATGACATGGATATTCTTTGGTATCATCACTTTTGTCACACACATAAATGCAGGCTATATGCGTGAACATATGTGTGTCCATTTTTGCCCTTATGGTCGTTTCCAGTCGGTCATGTTTGACAAAGACACCTTGCTTGTCTCCTACGACTATGACCGTGGCGAACCCCGTGGGGCTCGCAAAAAAGGATCTCGACCCGAAGGCTACGGCGACTGTGTGGACTGCACCATGTGCGTGCAGGTGTGTCCTACTGGTATTGACATTCGAGACGGCTTGCAGGTAGAGTGCATTCAGTGTGCAGCGTGCATCGATGCGTGTAACGAGATTATGGATAAAGTCGGCTATCCCCGTGGTCTGATTCGCTACACCACCGAGCGTCAGCTTGTCCACAAAGAGAAAACCAAAATCATCAGTTTTCGTATCTTTGCCTACATCTTTATCCTTAGCGTGTTGGTGGTGGTCGCAGCGATGGTAGCCACAGGGCGTGACCCCTTAGAGCTAGAGATTCGCCACAACCGTCAGCAAATCAGTAGTATCGGACGTGATGGCATGATAGAGAACAGTTATGTCCTAAAAATCGTCAATAAGACCAATGAGCGACAAGTCTATAAAGTCAAACTAGAACCTGTCGATGGCTTGACCTTAAAATCTCGCTTTAAGGAGCTACCACTCAAAGCCAATGAGCCGTATGACTTGCCTGTGAGCATCTTTGGCGACCCTGCCAAAATCAGTGGTACCATGCCTGTCACCATCACCGTCTACACCGAAGATGGCAAGTACAGTGCCAGCAGACAAGACGTGTTTGTCTATAAGCCCTAAAAACAATCTCACAAAACAAAACTCTGTCTGATGACAGGGTTTTGTTTTTGTTGTTACAATGGGGACAATGTTTATATCGTGAATTAACCGCAATCACATCAATTTGTATTTTTAATGACTTACTTCAATCTCAACTTAGAGTTACAACTTATTGATTTTCAATGATTATTTTTGGGTTATAGGGCAGATTGCAATTTTCCCTTCGCAAATCAATCGCACAAAGTTAGAACAGGGTAATTTTTTATATGGCAAAGTGCATGCCACCACCTTTTAAATGAAAAATCTGATTGGTTCGTAATACGCACTTTACTACCAACTGGTGTATTTTGACGTTAAAGATTATATCAAACAATCAAAAAGGGCAGAT
>NZ_JADFBZ010000003.1:0-76435 GCF_015223095.1 Moraxella sp. K127
GTGTTTTTGTTTGGGGTAGGCTAGTCATTGACAGGCTCGCCGTCGCCTTCGGGGATAATCTCATCGCCAGAGCTTTCGGCAATGTCTGTGCCTAAGAACTCATCGGCAAGGGCTTGCTCGGCTTCTTCTCGTGCCAGCTCTTCTCTTTCTAGTTCGTCTTGGGCAATCTCTTCGATGGCTTCGGCTTCGTTGTCATCGGTGATGCTGATGACTTTTTGCTCGGTCTTTTTGCTTTTGGCGATATTGCCATCATCCACCCATTTGATGGGTTCGCCCCTTAGTTGGTGTCTCATAAAATCAGTCCAAATCGGCATGGCAAGTGTGCCACCAAAGGCACCTGAACCAAGTGATGCTGGCTCATCATAGCCCAGCCAAACCACTGCCACATGATTGCGTTGAATGCCCGCAAACCACACGTCTTTGGCTTGGTTGGTGGTGCCTGTCTTGCCCCCTAAGTCAGAGCGAAAGTTGCCCCTTCTGCCGGTGCCACTTGTCATCACGTCTTTTAACATGCTACTCATGTATCGAGTGGTACGCACCGATAGGATGCGTGGGGCTTGCTCTGAGATGCCGTACTGAATGGCTTGTTTGGGGTTTAGGCGGTCAAAGATGGGGGCGGCATCCAAAGTTGGGTGTTCGTTGCGATGGTCGTCTTGACGTGATTGCAATTCTTTTTTGGCGGCATTGGCACGGGCGATTAGAGCTTTGGTGCGGTCGGCACTTTGTGGTGGGTCTTGTTCTTTTTGATTGGATTGGCTGTCGGTGTTGTCGTCTTTGTCTTGGACTGATTTGTCATTTTCTGTATGACCAAAGCCATCTAGCAGGCGAGTATTTACCTTGCTTAGTTCTTTGTTAAAGCATACGGCACAGGCTTGGACGGGATTGGCTTGGAAAATGGTTTCGTTGTGAAAATTATAAATGCGTTCGATGATATAAGGTTGAATGCGATGACCGCCATTGGCAAATGTGGCATAAGCGGTTGCCATTTGTAAGGGTGTGGCATCGGTTGCCCCTAGTGCCAATGCCAAAGATTGTGGCAGACGGTCTTTTTCTAGGCTGAAATAAGACAACATCTCACGGGTGGGCTCAACCCCTGCTCGTTGCATCATGCGGATGGAAGGTAGGTTAAGTGAGCGTGCCAAAGCGTTAGAGATGGAGACAGCACCGCCTGCACCCCCGCCAGCATTTTTGGGTCGCCAGTTGCCGATAACGATGGGGTCATTTGAAATGATGTCGCTGGGGCTTAGTTTGGTGTTCTCAAAAGTGGCGGCATAGACCAATGGCTTGATGATGGAGCCCGGTTGGCGATAACCTTGGGTGGCACGGTTAAATTTACTTTGGTTAAAGTGAAAACCACCAACCACGGCTTCTAAGGCACCATTTTGGGGGTTCATCGCCACCAATGCCCCTTGGGTGCGTGGCGGTTGAGTCACATACCAGCTGTTGCCTTGTTTGCTGACTCTGATGATGTTACCCACTTCAATGGCGGGTTTTAGCTCTTTTCTATCACCAGCGACCAAATTGGTGCCAAAGCCACGACGCTTGCCCCCGACTCTGCTGTCAGCGTAATGCATGTTCATGATGACACGCACGGTCTCGCCTGATTGGAGCTCGGCTCGGATTTGACCGTTTTTGACTTCTACCACTTTGGCGGGGAGCATATCACGAAATCGCTCACCATCTCTAAATGTAAAGGGTTTAAAATTGGCTAAGTTGCCTGTCAATGCTTCAACACCACGATAAGTGGTATTGGCAGAAGCGTTGTGACCATAAGTGCCATTTAAAATGGATTGCCTTGCTTTGATTTGGTCGGTACTATCAATGGTCAGTTGCACTCGCCAGCCACTGTCCATGACTTGCGTGCCATAGCGTTCAACCAAGGCGGAGCGTGCCATCTCAGCGATATAAGGCAAATTGACATCCAACCGCTCTTGATACATGTTTAGCCCGATGTCAGCAGACAGTGCTTCGTCGTGCTCGGCTTTGGTGATGTAACCTTCGGCAAGCATTCGCCCGATAATCCAGTTGCGTCGCTCTAAGGCACGTTTGGGGTTAATGACAGGATTAAAGTCGGATGGGGCTTTGGGCAAGCCTGCCAGCATCGCCATCTCTGCCACGGTTAGGTTATCTAGCGATTTGCTATAATAACGTTTGGCAGCAGCACGGATGCCATATGCCCCTTGACCTAAATAAATCTTATTGACATATAAGGTCATGATTTCTTGTTTGTTGAGTTCGTTTTCGATTTTTCGGGCGATGAACATCTCATTGAGTTTGCGTTCAAAGGTCTGTTCAGGACTTAAAAAGTAGTTTTTGGCAACCTGCTGAGTGATGCTAGAGCCGCCCGTTTGTCCATCCGTGGTTGAAATCATCTCAGTAATGGCACGCCCAAGCCCCTTGACGCTAATGCCAGTATGTTCAAAAAAGGTGTCGTCTTCTGCCGCCAAAAACGCTTGAATCATGGTCTCAGGAATGTCTTCATATGCCACAGGCAGTGAATACCTGTTGCCATACTGCCCGATGAGTTTGTTGTCTGCGGTGTAGATTTGTAGGGGCATTTCTAGGGGCATGGTTTTTAATTCTTTGATGTTTGGCAAGCTCGGTTCAAGATACATTGCCATGCCATAAAACCCAATTGGAAAAGTTAGCACTAAGATAAAAATTAGAGCAAAAATTGCCAAAATTAGGTTTTTTAGGTAAGAAATCAGACGAACGGCAGAATTTTTTTGAGACATAGCGTTTCTAGGTGGTTAAAATTGTTGTCAAAATGTTGTATCATATTCTTTGTGTAAAGAATGCGTTACAAAGCATGTTAATTTTGAAAAATTCATGTTAAAATTACAGCTAAGTATAGCAGATTTCCAACAAAACTGGTAAATAAAACTGTGAAGTTGGCATCATTGGTGTAAAACAGTAACGCACTGTACTTTCAAAAGCCACTATTATAACCGAAACGATGCTGTTTTTGTTCGGTTGGCATCAAAAATATAAGGATAAAGTCTGTGGGACTATCTTTTTCTCCTAAGGGTCGGCATCTTCTCGGCTTAGATGTCAGTACCACTTCCGTTAAACTTGTTGAACTAACAAAGCAACAAGGAAGACTTCATTTGAAGTCTTATGGCGTTGAGCCATTAGAGCCGGGCTGGGTTGTTGATAAAAATATTGTCAATAACGAAGAAGTGGGCGAGGCCATCGCTCGTTTGGTGCGTCGCTCTGGTGCTGGTGCCAAAGATGCTGCAACGGCAGTGTCAGGCTCGGCGGTCATCACCAAAATCATTGACATGGAAACAAACATGTCTGATGCTGACCGTGAGGCACAAATCAAGCTAGATGCTGAGCAGTATATTCCATATCCACTAGCAGAGGTGAATATGGATTTTGAGGTGCTAGGGCCTTCGGCGACCGACCCGAATTTGGTGCGAGTTTTGCTTGCCGCTTCCCGTTCTGAGAACGTGGAACAGCGTGTTGAGGCTCTCTTGATGGGTGGCTTGACAGCCAAAGTGATGGACATTGAGTCCCATGCCATTGAGCGTGCGTTTAGTTTGATGGTGGATAACCTGCCTAATGACCCACAGGTGGTGGCACTCATTGATTTGGGGCATAAGCAGTCCACGCTATATATCGCCAAAGACGGTGAGTTCATCTATAACCGTGAGCAAGGTTTTGGTGGAGCTCAGCTGACCGAAGAGATTCAGTCACGTTATAGCATTCCTTATCATGATGCCACCATTGGCAAGCACGAACATACTTTGCCTGCTGATTATCATGAGGGTGTGCTGATGCCTTTTATGGAAAATATCGTCCAACAAATCAGCCGTTCATTGCAATTTTATTTCTCATCTAGCGAATACAACAATGTTGATCACATCATTTTGTGTGGTGGTACTTCGGCATTGCCAGGATTGGCACAGATGGTGCAACAACGTGTTGGGGGCATGGTGTCGGTGGCAAATCCTTTTGAGGGCATGTCCATTGACTCACGCATTGATACCGTTATGCTCCAAAAAGATGCACCAAGCCTGATGGCAGCGTGTGGATTGGCTTTAAGGGGGTTTGACTGATGGCACGCATTAACTTATTACCATGGCGTAAAGAACAGCGTGAGCGTAGAAATAAAGAGTTTAATCTTTTAGCTGCTGCCACCGCTGGACTTGCCATTTTAGCGACGATTTTGGTTTTGTCTATTTTAAATAGAGATTTAACCAATCAACAAAATGCCAATAAACGTATTGAAGATGCCAACGCTCAGCTTGATGTCGCCCTAAAATCGATTGAAGATTTGGAAGCTCAACGCGAGCAAATGTTGGCTCAGATGAAAGTCATTCAAGATTTGCAGGGTCGCCGTTCGGTTCCCGTACGTGTGTGGGACAACATTGCCCGAGCCATCCCAAGAGATACCATGTATTTAAATAACATTAAGCGTGAAGGTGATGTTATTAGATTGACAGGTTTTGCTGCCAACCCCAACGTTGTGGCAAACCTAGTGCGTAATCTAAATGCCAGTGAGTGGTTAGATGGTTCGGCGGTAGTGAGTATTAAGAGTGGCATACAAGCGTATCAAGGTACACCTTCTCAGCAAGTGGCTAATGCAGGTGCCCGTTCTGTCTATCCTGAGGATAGCTATGTAGAATTCGTGGCAACCACCAAGATTCAATATCAAGAAGCCAAAGATGAAGCTACTGATTCAGCTGGTGAAGACGTTGCTTTGCCACCTGTCACTGTGGATAGCCAAGGCATGGACAACCAAGAGATGCCCGAGGTGTCAGTGATTGGTGTTGATAATGCCCCAGCTCAAACACCTTCAACCACAAGTGAGACAACACCGCCATCTGCACCTACTAATAACACCACCGTGGATACAGAAGCGACTGATGCTCCTAATACTCAAAATGCACAACCTACACCTACAGATGGTAGTACCCAAGTAGGAGGTCAATTATGAAATCACCTTTTAAAAAATCCAAACCAGCTACCGATGCGGCTGCTACCCCAGAGGAGAGTGGCAAGAAAAAAATTAAACTTGGCAAGCCAAATTTATCAAAGCCAAAAGGCTTGGGTGGCTTGGGTAAATCCAAAGCAAAAGCCAAGGGTAAAAAAGCAGGTTCTAAGCCTAAAAAGCCTGCTTTTGATTCCAAGAAGTTTATGGCGGAGGTTAATTCCTTAAATGGTCAAAACTATGGCTCTGCTCCAATGCCGGTCAAGATCTTTATCTTGGCGATGTTGGTGGTATTTATCTTGGCACTTGCTTGGTTTATGTTGGTCTCCAAAAAGCTTGATGAGATCAAAGCGGCAGAAGCACAGCAATCAGTATTGCTAGATCAGTATAAAGAAAAAGAATCCAAAGCTCGCCATTTGCAAGCTTATGAAGAGCAAGTGGCACAAATGAAAACTGACTTTGCTGACTTACTAGCACAGCTACCCACCGATACTCGTGTGCCTGAATTGGTGGATGGTATTAACATGGTGGGCAGTGGTAGCGGTGTGCGATTCCAAGACATCTCAGTGCAGGCCGAGGTGGAGCAAGAGTTTTTCATTGAACAGCCGATTCAAATCATTGGTTTGGGTGATTACCATCAATTTGGCTCGTTTGTGAGTGGTATTGCGGCATTGCCACGAATCATCACCATGCATGATTTTGAAATTAAAAACCCACAGCCATCGCTTGATAGAATGCCCGAGTTACAACTGGTGTTGCAAACTAAGACTTATCGCTCCAAAGGCGTGGATTTGAATGCAACAACCGAAGGAGGTCAATGATGATAAATAATTCTTCTAAGGTCGGTGTTGGTTTATTGCTGGCATTATTATTAATGACGGGTTGTACTGATCGCATTAGTATTGCTGAGTCTGAGATGCAAAAAATTCGCAGTCAAGGACCGCAAGCCATTGAGCCACCACCAGAGCCACTTCACATTGAAGATTTTGCTTATGCTGCTCAAAGTGAGCCTAGTCCTTTCGTGGCAAAAAGCCTGCGCGAACGCCAGCAAGTCAGAGAACAGGCACCTTCGGTGAAGCCAGATGAGAACCGGATGAAAGAGCCGCTTGAGTCTTATGAATTGACCGAACTGACCTATCGTGGCAAAGTAACCGCTCCCAATGGACAGGAATTTGGATTGGTACAAACACCAGATGGTATGGTTCATGATGTTCAAAAAAACAATTATTTGGGCAAAAACCATGGTCGCATTGCTGAGATTACAGCAACGCAAATCAATCTTATTGAGATTGTCAAAGATGTTGATGAGCAATACGTTGAAAAAACCACTCCGTTGGTGTCACCAAATTAACAGAGCCAACTAGATTTATTCTGAGGACAAAATAATGAATTTTTTAACCAAAAAATCCGCCTTTGCTTACTCTGCGTTGGCAATCAGTTTTATGGCGATTGAGGCACATGCTTTAGCCATTCAAGGTTTATCAGCCAACCAAATCAGTGCTGACACCACACAAATTAAGGTTGCTTTTGATGGTCAGCCTGTAACCCCTGTTGCCTACCAGCAGGCAGGTGGCAAACAACTGACACTTGATTTTAACCAAGTCAGCAGTGGTGGATTGCCAAGAAGCATGCCCATTAACCGTGGTGTGGTCAATGAAGTAACTGCACTAAATAATGGTTCGATGACACGCTTGATGATTGATTTAAAAGAACAGGCAAGCTATACCAGCACCATTGAAGGCAATAATCTCCTTGTAAATGTCAAGCAGGGCAATCAAGTGGTGGTAAATCCATCTGTTGCCCCAGCATCTAATCAGCCAATGACAGTAAGGGTTAATCCGCTACTTGCACCGACCAGCTCTTCTTTGGCGACAAATTATGAAGGCATTTCGGCATTTAATTATACAGGTAATGCTCAAGGTGGCGATGTTGTTGTCAGCTTGACCAATGAATCTATTCCTGTAGATGTACAACGCCAAGGCAACAAATTGGTGATTCGCACCACTGGCACGACCATTCCACGCCATCTATTAAGACGTATTGCTGGCAATGGATTGGTTGCAGATGTTAATGCAACCAACCAAGGTCAAAACGGTGTGATTACCATCAACATGACAGGGGACTTTGAATACCAAGCGTATCAGTCAGGTTCCACCTTAAATGTATCAGTGCTACCACCTAAGATGTTGCGTGAGCCTACCTTAGAAGAGAAGGTTTATACCGGTGAGCCCCTGTCTATGGAGTTTCAGGATGTCTCAGTGCGTACTGTTTTGGATGTGCTGGCTAAGTTTGTGAATGATAACGCCAGTGGCAATCAGGGTTATTTGAATATTGTTGCCAATGACAATGTACAGGGCAATATTACGCTACGACTGATGAATGTGCCATGGGATCAAGCTTTGGATATCATCCTAAAAAGCAAGGGTTTAGGTCAGCGTAAAAATGGCAATGTGATTTTGGTGGCACCTGCTAACGAGATAGCTGCTGCAGAAATCAAAGAGTTAGAAGATGCCAGAAGAGTGGATGAATTAGAACCCATTCGTCAAGAATACATTCGCCTAAATTATGCCAAAGCAGAGGATATCCATGAATTGATAGGCAGAGTGGGCAGTGCAAGTAGCACAATTGGTTCGGCTAACAATCACAATTCACTGCTTAGCCCACGTGGTAATGCCACCTTTGACGCTCGCACTAACACCATCATTATTAATGATACAGCACGAAGCATTAATAATGTACGCCAATTGATTGAAACCATTGATATTCCTGTCAAGCAGGTAATGATTGAAGCTCGCATTGTGAATGCTTCGGATTCGTTCTCCAAACAGTTGGGTGTTAGATGGGGTTTTAATAGAACTGGTAACAAGTTTGACATTCGTGGCATGAATGGTTTGTCTTCTTCAAATACCGAATCACGCTTTGGTAACTTTGCTGTTGATTTGGGTGTTACAGCGACAAGCGGCATATCGTTGGGACTTTTAAACATTGATAACTATGCACTGGGCTTGGAATTATCAGCGATGCAAGCGGATAATAAAGGGGAACTCATCTCTTCACCAAAGGTCTTAACAACCGACAAGCAAACGGCAAAAATATCATCTGGGGTAGAGATTCCTTATCAAGAGGCAGCAGCCAGCGGTGCAACGAGCGTCAGTTTCAAAGAAGCAGCCTTAGTGCTATCTGCCACACCAAATATCACCCCAGAGGGGAAGATTGGTCTAGACCTAGAAATCACCAATTCGGCAGACTCTGGTAGTAGGGTATTGGGCGTGCCAATTCTTAATACAGATGAGATAAAAACTAATGTCATCTTAGAAGATGGTCAGACTGTGGTGTTGGGCGGTGTCTTTAAGAACACCATTGGTAACAACCAAAATAAAGTGCCTTTCTTGGGTGATTTACCAGGGGTGGGTCGTTTGTTTAGAAATGACGTTAGACTTAACAACAAAGAGGAGCTCCTTATCTTTGTTACACCACGCATCGTCAATGATGGCGTTAGTCGCTACTAATCTTGATGATTTAAATAAAAAGCAGGCGATTGGTCTGCTTTTTATTTTGCGTTCACAAAAAATCACTAGCCATAATCGCCCAAACCTTGTATGATAAAGCATTTATTTTTAGCGACATCATTATGAATGTAGAAGAATCGGCAGTGATTGAAGAAGTTTTGGTTGAAAGACCCATTCATCACTATGCCCATCTATTGCCATCCATCTTTTTGGTGGGACCCATGGGGGCAGGCAAGACAACCATTGGTAAACTGCTTGCCAAACATCTAAAACGACCCTTTTTGGATGCAGATTGGTATATCAGCGAAAAGGCAGGGGCGGATATTCCTTGGATTTTTGCCAAAGAAGGAGAGTCGGGCTTTCGTGAGCGAGAAAGCCATGCCATGGACGAGCTGTCTGCCATGCCAGATATTGTGCTAGCCACAGGTGGTGGCGTGGTAGAGCGTGAGTGCAACCGTGAGTATCTGCAACGTGGTTTGGTGATATTTTTAGATGCCAGTGTGGACACCCAAATTCATCGCACCAAAAAAGATAAAAATCGCCCTTTGTTAAAAAATGACAACCCCAGAGCGGTCTTGGAGATGCTTTACCAAAGGCGGGCTCCTTTATACAAAGAAGTGGCGGACATCACTGTTGCAACAGGACGTGCTTATCCTAAACAAATGATGAATGAGATATTAGACATCCTAATTGCTTATGCCAAAGATATTGAGAGTAAATCGAGTGTCATATAAATTAGCTTGATTTGTTTGTTTTAATCCACCCTTATTTTTCCATCATCACTCAGTAGTAAGTACCCATGACACACATTACCAGTACGCTTAGCGTTCATACCCAGAGCCATGATTACCCCATTTTTATCGGTGCCAGCCCCACAGGTCAGATAGATTTGGCAGGCCCTATTTTGCCTTTTATCAAGGGTAAGCAGGTGCTTATTGTTACCAACAGTACAGTTGCTCCTTTGTATTTGACTGATTTTAGCGAGTGTTTGATGGCGACAGGTTTGACGGTGGCGAGCTGTATTCTGCCTGACGGTGAACAGTACAAAAACCAAGAGCATGTCAATGCTATTTATGATGCGTTAATGAAAAATCATTTTGCCCGAGATTGTACGCTCATCGCCTTGGGTGGCGGAGTGATTGGTGACATGACAGGCTTTGCGGCGGCAAGTTTTATGCGTGGCGTGAATTTTATTCAGGTGCCGACCACGTTATTGGCACAGGTGGACTCGTCCGTAGGTGGCAAGACGGGCATCAATCATCCACTTGGCAAGAATATGATTGGGGCATTTTGGCAACCCGTGTGCGTACTGGCGGATATGACGACATTTGAGACATTGCCCAAAAGAGAGTTTGCGGCAGGACTGGCAGAAGTGGTAAAATACGCCCTGATTTTTGATAAAGATTTTTTGGATTGGCTTGAAACCAATGCCACCAAAATCAACGCTAGAGATGCCAACATACTCGGTGAAATGGTATATCGTTGCTGTGATTATAAAGCTCAAATTGTCGCCAGCGACGAGCGTGAATCAGGCGTGCGTGCTTTATTGAATTTTGGTCATACCTTTGGTCATGTTATCGAGACCCACATGGGCTATGGCAACTGGCTCCATGGCGAAGCGGTGGGGGTGGGCATGGTACAAGCATTGGCGATGTCGCATAAGCTGGGACTGATTGGTCGTGATGATGTGGTGCGTGTGGTGGCACTGCTTAGGACGTTTGATTTGCCAGTATGTCCGCCAGCCATTGACCCAGCAGTGGCACTCAATCTGATGGGGCATGATAAAAAGGTGCAAAATGGCTCCATCCGCTTGGTGTTGTTGGAGACGTTGGGTAAGGCGTTTGTCACCAAGGATTTTGAGATGGTACTGCTCGAACAAGTGTTAGATGGCATTGATGGGTATTTATCATAACTATTGCTCCATTCTCAACTTGATATAAGTGCTTGATTTATCAAGGGCGAATATGATTTGCCCCTACAATCCAAAAAATAATTATGAGACAATCAATAAGTTGCTATTTTAGGTTGAGTGTGAAGTATTTAGGGCGTGCTTGCCGTTGATAACATTTTTATAAGATAAGGTAAAAACTTAACATTTTAAATCAATTTTTGCATGAAAAATGGCTATCCGACTACTTAACTGTGTGATTTTAAGATTTGTTTATTTCATTTTTAAAATTAAGTGGTCGGATTGTGGCTCGAAGTCACAGCCCTTGTTGATATTTTAATATCAACTGCGGAGCTTTCCTTGAAAAACGTGCGATTCCCCTGCTTTTTTAAACAGGTATTTTTTCATGGCAAATACCAAAGGCAGGCACGCCCTAATTATTGTTTTTAATTAATTTACATAACAAGGCAAAACCATGACCCAAAGTGTAGCGATGATTAACAAAAAGTCCAGAAGACAGGCGGTGATGTGGCTTGTCATGGCAGGCATCATGCTGATATTGTGGTTCTTAATGTCGCTCTCCCATGGCACGCCAGCGACTGCCAAAGAGCGTCAAAAAACCCAAGCGGTTGCAGAAGACTTTGCTTTGCCGGTGACCATTGACAATTTAAATGAACTCTCCAAGGAAGTGCCACCCATTGATTTTGCGACGGTGGTGCGAGATTTGCGTAATTATCCTGCTGAGTTTAAAGGCAAGAAGTTTTTTGAAGATAACAAAAAACGTTGGACGGTGCAAGTGATGGACGTGGCTCAAAATGAGATTATTACCGAATATCTCAAAGGGCGGAGCGACCGTGAAAAATTTGCTTATTTTCGCTATCATAATGCCAATAACGAACAACGTTATATCCTAACCTATGGCATCATGGGTAGCACCCAAGAAGCATTGGGGACGATAAGAGTGATAGATTTTGGACTGCCAAAAAGCGTGACACCCATGCCTGAAGAAATGGGTCGCTATGTGAGCATGGTGGATAACTATGAACGTCCAGAGACGTTTGTGGATTTTTCTGAAGAAGCACCCCGTTCGGTAAAATTACAACCCACCAAAAAAGAAATCCCTGCCGAAGCACCAAAAGAAGAGAGCAGTCAAGAGACGGTCAAGCCTAAGGCAGTTAAAGAAGAGAATATTGCTGATTTTGGCGAAGAAGCCAAGCCAAATACCAAGCCCAATGCAAAATCTGGCAAGCCTGATGTTGGCGAACAGCCCAAAATGCCACCAACCATCATCCCCAAAGAGATACCAGAGCAGTCTAAGCCGAGTACAAGCAGCGAGACCAAGCCACAACAAGCTGAGCCTAAGCCTGAACAGCCTGTCCAAAGTGCAAATATTGCTGATTTGGCACCAGCACCATCCATGTCTGGTGTAGACACATCTGCCATTCCAGGTGATGAGTGATGAGCATATGGCAGAGCTAACAAGGAGTTGGAATGAAAAATTTAAACGCCCAAGCGGTGTTAGCACAATTAAAAGCGGGCAATTTGCGTTATGTAGAAAAAATCAAAAACGCCAAAGAACATCATCAGCCCCCACCGATACTTGTGGAGGAACAACTGCCATCGGCGATTATTTTGGGGTGTTCGGACGCTCGTGTGCCAGTGGAGCTGATTTTTGACCAAAAATTAGGCGAATTGTTTGTTATTCGAGTGGCGGGCAATGTCGTTGCTCCATCACAGATTGGTTCGGTGGAGTTTGCTGCCGAGAAATTCGGCACCGAGCTTGTGGTGGTGCTAGGGCATAGCCACTGTGGGGCGGTAACGGCGTGCGTGGAGACACTTATTAACCCCGAGCAGTATTATTCGCCCAACCTGCAATCCATTGTTGATAGGATTCGCCCCAGTGTGTATAATTTACATGAGATACTCACCGCAAACGATGGCGAGATAGACATGGATGAGTTCATTGACCGTGCCGTGCGTGCCAATGTCCGACTGTCGGTAAGCCAGTTAAAATCAGGCTCACGCAGTTTGGAGGACATGGTTAATAGTGGGCGATTAACCATTGTCGGAGCAGAATATGATGTTGCCACTGGTAAAGTGAACTTTTTTGAATGATTTTATCAATAGGTTTATTAAAATCTACCGATGTGGCAAAATCTTGTTGCCTTATCCCAACTAAGTGTTTTATCGATTAAATGTCAATCAAATATCAACCTAAATGGAGAAATTAATGACTTTCATACCCCAGCCTGACCAAGCCTTGACCGCTGATGGTGTCAAAGACATTCCAACAGCATCTGAGAACTTTACTTTTAATCACACCATGCTACGTATCAAAGACCCTACCAAATCACTAGAATTCTATACTGGCGTGCTTGGAATGACCCTATTACGCCACAGTCAATTCCCTGATGCCAAATTTGACCTATATTTTTTGGCAAAATTGACCAAAGATGAGCGTGAGAATTTGCCTGCCACAGAGAACCTGACCGCTTATGTCTCTCGCCAACGCGGTATTCTAGAACTTACGCACAACTACGGCACCGAAAATGATGCTGATTTTAGCTATCATGACGGCAACAGCGACCCCAGAGGCTTTGGACATATTTGCTTTGCCGTGCCTGATTTGGCAGAGGCAGTAGCGTGGTTTGATGAGAATAATGTCGTATTCCAAAAACGCCCCGAAGACGGTAGCATGAAAGACATCGCCTTTATCAAAGACCCAGACGGCTATTGGGTAGAGATTATTGAGCTAAAAGGCTAAACACAAAAAAACACGCTTTTGGGCGTGTTTTTTATGATAAATAAATGGCGTGCCTGGCGGGAATTGAACCCACGACCTTCAGCTTCGGAGGCTGACACTCTATCCAACTGAGCTACAGGCACATTTAAGGGCGATATTTTAGCAAATTTTTGCTAAAATTACCATGTTTTTGTAAAATTACCAAAAAATCTTGCTAATTTTTTACAAATTACATAAAAAACGTGGCATTTTATCCCTATTTTCCCTTATAATAGTAGGGTAAATTTCCCAAACCCAGAATAACAAGATTATTCAAGGCTAAACGAGATAAGACAATGAAAAAAATTGTAACTTTATCTTTTGCCACATTGTTGGCAATCTCTGGCGTGATGACCAGCCAAGCAAGTGAAGCACCTGCCAATGCAAAAGCAACGACCGAGACTCAGGCAGAGACCGCGATTGCAGAAGCACCAAAAGCAGAAGCCAAAAAAGAAGCCATCCCTGAGGATAGTGCTCAGGTCAAAAAGCTCATCGCCATGTACCCACAACTGGTGGCACGTATCGCCCCTGTGGGTAAAGTGTGCTTTGATGGTGAAGAATGTGATATCAACATCACCGTACTGGCTCCTGCGGTAGAGGGTGTGGCTCGTCCAGGTGACCAGCTTTATAAAGCCATCTGTGCCACTTGTCATGATGCAGGTTTGGTAGGAGCTCCTAAAATAGGTACCTCTGACTGGGCTCCACGTATTGCCAAAGGCAAGACAACTTTGTATGACCATGCCATCAATGGCTTTAATGCCATGCCTGCCCGTGGTGGTGCAGACATCTCTGATGATGAAGTAAAAAATGCGGTTGATTATATCATCACTCAATCTCAATAATTTATCTAATGACACCAAATGGCTTAGGTGGGCAACCACTTAGGCGATTTGTCTTTGCTGTGTTTTGGTAATTTTTATATCATATTTTTATACCATATAAGATAACACCCATGCAAAACATGACTGACCAAACACACCTAGCCTAAACATAATTTTAAAAACCATGACCATGCCAGCTTTAACAATATCCAACCTTAAAAAAACCTATCCTAACGGCTTTACCGCCCTAAAAGGTGTGGATTTGACTGTGCCACAAGGTGAATTTTTTGCTTTGCTTGGTGCTAATGGGGCGGGTAAATCCACCATGATTGGTATTATTAGCTCATTATTTCCACAAACAGATGGTACGGTGCAGATTTTTGGTGTGGATTTGCACAAAAATCCAAGCCTTGCCAAATCCTATTTGGGCATTGTTCCCCAAGAATTTAATTTTAATCAATTTGAAAAATGTTTGGACATTCTCATCATTCAAGCAGGCTATTACGGCATAAAAAAGAAAGATGCTCTACCTCGGGCACAATTTTTATTAAAAGAATTGGGGCTTTGGGATAAACAAGATGAAAAGGCTCGTTCGCTCTCTGGCGGTATGAAACGCCGTTTGATGATTGCTCGTGCCTTGATACACCGCCCCAAACTGCTCATATTAGATGAACCAACCGCAGGGGTAGATATTGAATTGCGTCGTTCTATGTGGGATTTTATTGAACACTTGAATAAAAATGAAGGCACTACCATTATTTTGACCACTCACTATTTAGAAGAAGCTGAACAGTTATGTAAATACATTGCCATATTAAATCATGGTGAGATTTTAATTAATACCGATATGAAATCACTACTTACGCAGTTATCATTAGAAACTTTTGTATTTGATTTAAAAGATGAATTAAATAACACGCCAACCATCAATAATATCAGCCACATAACTTTATCGGATAATAAAACCCTAGAAATTACACTTAATAAAAACCAAAATCTAAATGATGTATTTTGCCAATTAAATGATTTTAATATCCAAATTGTTAGCATGAGAAATAAAAACAACCGCCTAGAAGAATTATTTATGGGAGTGGTAGACAATCACTCTCAAAATAGCAAATAAATGACGGAAAAAATATATTAATATTATTAAGGAAAATCATGAACAGTCAATTAGTCGCTTTTAACACCTTACTATTTAAAGAAATAAAACGCATTGTCCGTATTTGGCCTCAAACTTTATTGCCCCCTGTTATTACCATGACGTTATATTTTGTAATATTTGGACAAATGATAGGCTCTCGTGTCGGAGAGATGGGAGGCGTGAGTTATATGCAATTTATCGTGCCTGGTCTTATCATGATGTCGGTCATTACCAACAGTTATTCTAATGTGGTTTCATCATTTTTTAGCACCAAATTTCATGGCAGTATTGATGAAATGCTGGTGTCGCCCATATCTAAGCACGCCATATTATTAGGCTATGTGGGCGGTGGCGTGTTTCGTGGGCTTGCCATTGCATTAATTGTGAGTATTGTGGCATTATTTTTTACCCAATTAACAATCAGTCATTTTCCGATCATGCTTATTACCATTATTGGCACATCTGTGTTGTTTTCATTGGGTGGATTTGTTAATGCAGTATTTGCCCATTCTTTTGATGATATTTCTATTGTGCCAAGTTTTATTTTAACGCCCTTAACTTATTTGGGCGGTGTATTTTATTCATTGGAGAATTTATCATCTTTTTGGCAAAATTTATCTTTGCTAAATCCCATTGTATATATGGTCAATGCTTTTCGTTATGGCATATTGGGGCATTCTGATGTCAATGTCGGTTATTCGTTATTGGCGATTTTGGTATTTTGTGCGGTGTTTTATGGCGTGGCATATAAAATATTAAAAGACGGTAAAAGAATTCGGCTTTCTTAGTTTAATAAACTTCCTGTAAAACTAGTTTTCCGTTCGCCCTGAGCTTGTCGAAGGGTGGCGGAAAACCGTCATGGTTCGACAGGCTCACCACGAACGGTTTTCCTTAATTTGGGGTTTTGCAGGAAGTCTAATATAAATCAAATAAAAAAGGTAAAATATGAGCATTCACGGCGTACTGGGCGAAAGCACCACCTATTCAAAAACTTATGACCCCACTATTTTATATCCCATTTCTCGGCAAATCGGACGAGATGAGATTTTAAAAGACGTGGGATTTGATTTTAATAATTACCATGACGAATTAAAAAAAGGCGTGGATATTTGGCAAGCCTTTGAATTGTCATGGCTAAATCCGATTGGTATTTCACAAGTGGCAATGGCTCGTTTTGCCATTCCTGCCAATTCGCCAAATATCGTAGAATCCAAATCATTAAAGCTCTATCTGAATAGCCTAAACTTTACTAAATTTAGCAGTATTGATGAATTAAAAATCACGCTACAAAAAGATTTATCCGCTTGTGTTGGTGCGAATGTGGACGTTGAGATTATTGATTTAAATAGCGATGAATTAGCTATCGTAAAACCTATTGGCATTTGTATTGATGATGTATTAAATCATTTATCTGATGAAGTCATTTTAAGCGATGATATTGATAGCAAGTTTTTAAAAAATGCCAAAAAAGGCGAATTAAAAGCCTATCAATTTTATAGCAATCTTTTACGTTCAAATTGCCCTGTTACCAATCAGCCTGACTGGGGGACGGTGCAAATTGAGATGACAAGCGAATACGCATTGGATTTTGGCGAATTTTTAAAATACATTTTGTCATTTAGACAGCATAACGGCTTTCATGAGCAATGCGTGGAGCGGATATTTGCCGATATGATGATGTATTTTAAGCCGACCTCTTTAAAAGTGTTGGCGAATTATACAAGACGTGGTGGGATTGACATTAACCCTGTACGGGTATTTAATGCGGATAAGGGGCGGATTAGACGGCTTATTCGTCAATAAAATAAAAGTAAAAAATAAACCCTGTAATGACAGGGTTTATTTATTAGGGTGTGCCTATCTTTTGTATTTGCAATGAAAAATGAGAAAAATCGCACGTTTTTCAAGGAAAAAACTTGCTTGATAGTTATTCTATCAAGCAAGTTTTTGACGAAGAAAAACAAGATTTAGCCATTTTTCATGCAAAAACGGTTAATTTATCTCTAAAATATTTCTGAATTGCAAATAGTGTTATAAAGGGTAGGCATGCCCTAATCAACCAATCCCACGAGCCTTTAACAGAGCATCGTTTTGGGGTTTGCGACCCATAAACTGCTCAAACAGCTTCATCGGCTCATCCGCACCGCCTTGGGATAAAATGGCATTGACAAAATCTTGCCCTGTTTGTCGTTTAAGCAGTCCTTCTTTGTCAAAGCGAGTAAAGGCATCGCTTGCCAGCACTTCCGACCACAGATAGCTATAATACCCTGCCGAATAACCGCCTGAAAAAATATGGTTAAAACTGTGAGCCATCCGCACCCAGTCAGGTTCACCGAGTACCGAGACGTTTTGGCGGATGTCATCACGCAGACGAGAAAGTGTTTTTTTGTCGCCTTGCTTATGCTCAACGTGCAAACGAAAATCAAATAGGGCGTACTCTAACTGACGGACGATAGAAGTCGCCGATAGGTAGTTTTTGGCGGTTTGCATTTTTTGAACCATGTCCATAGGAATAGGTTCGCCTGTCTCATAATGAGCCGAGATAAGGGCAAGCACGTCTTTATCCCATGTCCAGTTTTCTAGCATTTGGCTTGGGAACTCCACGGCATCTCTTGGCACACGAGTACCCGACAGGGCAAGCACGTCCACCTGTGTGAGCATGTGATGTAAGCCATGCCCAAACTCATGAAACAGCGTTTCTACTTCGCTATGTAGTAGCAAGGCAGGTTTGTCGCTGGTTGCTCCGCCAAAGTTGCACACGAGCATGGAGACAGGTTTTTGGGTGTCGCCAGTGGATTTTTTAAAATGCCCAATCGCTGTGCTATGCCACGCACCGCCACGCTTGTTTTCACGAGCAAATAAATCCAGATAAAATGATGCGATGTGTTTGCCGTCTTGATACAGCTCAAAAAAGCGAGTGTCGGGGTGGGGCAAGGACACGCCTGTTTTTTCACGCACGTCCACGCCAAACAGACGGCGAGTTACTTCAAACATGCCGTTTAACACTTTATCCACAGGGAAATACACCCGCAGGGCTTCTTTGTCAATGTTATAAAGTGCTTGCTTTTGTTTTTCGGATAAATAGGCAAAATCCCACGGCTCAATCTTATCATCTTGACCCAATACGCCAATATCACGTCCGTATTGTTGCAACTCTTGCATTTGTTTTTTGGCGGTGGGGCGAGTTTTGGCAAGCAAATCTTTTAAAAAGCCAAGCACTTCATCGGTGTCTTTTGCCATGCGTTTGGCAAGCACATATTGGGCGTAGTTTTTGTAGCCAAGTAGCTGGGCAAGTTCCAACCGCAAATCAATAAGTTCGTTGATGATGGGGGTGTTGTCCCATTTGCCAGCATTTTGACCTTTGTCGGATGCACGAGTGCGATAGGCTTCGTACATTTGCTTGCGTAGCTCTCTGTCATCGGCGTAGGTGGTGATTGCCAGATAGCTTGGCACGTTTAGCCCAAAACGGTAGCCCGTTTTGTTTTTGGATTTGGCGGATTGTTCTGCTTTTTGTAGGGCGATGTCGCTAAGTCCTGATAGCTTGGCTTTGTCGTCAATGACAAGCTCCCAGCCCATGTCGGCATCTAGTACGTTGTTGCTAAATTGGGTGGATAGTTCGGACAAGCGAGCAACCACTTGGGTATAGCGTTTGGCTTTGTCGCCTGTCAATGCCACGCCTGATAGTTTAAAATCCAGCAAGGCATCGTTTATCGCTTTTTGTTGGGCTTGGGTGTAGGTTTTGAACTCATCGCTTTTGGCAAGTTTTTTAAAGCCTTCATATAAAGGGCGATACATACCAAACCACGACTCATAGTCGCTTGTGCTTTTGGTGATGTCCTGATATACCGCTCGCAGGGCATCTGAGTTTTTGACCGAATGCAGATGAGCGACCACGCCCCACACACGGTCTAGTTTGTTTTGGGCATCTTCTATCGGGGCGTAGAAGTTGTCCCATGTGATACTTTTTTGGGCACAGACACGCTTGACCACGTCTTTGTTGTGTTTTAATAAAAAGTCAATGGCAGGCGTGATGTGCGAAATCTCAACCGCCCCAAAGTTGGGCAAGCCGTCAAAGTGTAGTAGGGGGTTGTCTTGTAAGGTGGTGGGCAAATCTAAGGGTAGGGGGTGTGCCATGCCAAATTTGGGTAGGCTCATGGCAAGAGCGGTTCCTAAGCTAAGTTGTAAAAATTGACGGCGTTCCATGATGTCTCCTGATAAAAAACTTTATCTTACGCAAAGTGATTTAAAAAATCAAGAATAGTTATGGATAAAAGGCAGTGATTGCGGGGCTTGATTAGGAATGACTTGGGCTGGGCATAAAAAAGCCCTGCAAATACAGGGCTTTTGGTTTTAGTCTCTATCAAGTTTGGCCTGCAGATTTTTTAAGTTGGGATAATCTAGACGGATATCGTATTTTTTGCCGTTTTTGATGGCTTCGGTTTTGACATATAGCTTACCACGCTTCTCATCGATTTCTAACTCGTCAGTGATTTGGTAGCCTTGTGCTTTGATGATGGTGCGAGCTTTTTCAAGGTTTTGATGAACTGCTGGGTCTTGATAAGCGGTGCGTTCTAGATGGTCATCATCTGCGTGAGCCATGCCGACACTTGCAGTGGCTAAGGCTAGGGCGATGGTTAGGGCTTTTGTAATTTTCATGATATTTCTCTATGATAATGGTATGATAAGCCTAATTGGCTTGGTCTTATTATATAACAAGACCAAGCCAATTATGAGTTATTTTTGTATAAAAAGTTATAATGATTGTTTCTTTAAAACTTCGCAAGCACTTCATCAAGCCCCAACAGCTCTTTATCATCACTCCCACGCTTGGCGTATTCGTATTTACCCTCAGCAAGGTTACGCTCGGACACCACGATACGATGAGGGATACCGATGAGCTCCAAATCGGCAAATTTCACGCCCGCCCGCTCGTCTCTGTCGTCTAATAGGACGTTTACGCCTTTGGCTTTTAGGGTGCTATACAGCTCGTCCGCTTTGGCTTCTGCTGAGCCGTCTTTGGATTTCATGGGGACGACCGCCACATAGAAAGGGGCGATATTATCGGCAGGGTCTGGCGTGTCCGCCCATAGACAGCCCTTGTCGTCGTGGTTTTGTTCTAGGCTTGCTGAGATGATACGGCTAACCCCAATGCCATAACAGCCCATCATCAGCGTAACAGGCTTGCCTTCTTTACCAAGGACGGCACAGTTTAGGGCGTGCGAGTATTTATCGCCAAGCTGAAAGATATGCCCCACTTCAATGCCACGCTTGATTTGTAGCACGCCTTTACCGTCAGGGCTTGGGTCGCCGTCCACCACGTTGCGAATGTCGGCAACCTCTGCATAGACCGCATCACGCTCCCAGTTCATGCCTTTTGTGTGTTTGTCTGCTACATTTGCCCCACTCACAAAATCCGCCATGACGGACGCACTTCTATCAGCGATGACAGGTATGCCATATTTTGCCAAGTCCACGCTGATATAGCCTTTGATGAGACCTGCTTCTTTCATCTCATCTTCGCTTGCCATTTCTAGCGGTGCTTTGATTTGGGGTAACTTCTCAGCTTTTAGCTCGTTTAGGGTGTGGTCGCCACGCAACACAAGGGCGACAAGTTTTGGCATATCGGGCGTGTCTTCTGAATACGAGCCTTTGACGATGAGCGTTTTTACCGTGCGTGATAGCTCAATGCCCAAATGCTCTGCCACTTCTTCACAAGTGGGCATATTTGGCGTATCTACGTCCGTGCGTGGCTCACTTGGGGGCTGGCGTGTGGCGGTGCAGACGGCTTCGGCAAGCTCTACGTTGGCTGAATAATCCGACTCGGTGCTAAATGCGATGTCGTCTTCTCCGCTGTCGGCTAGGACGTGAAATTCATGACTGGCAAATCCGCCAATAGACCCCGTGTCCGCTTGCACCGCCCTAAAATCAAGCCCCAAACGGGTAAAAATGCGAGTGTAGGCTTCATAAAAGTCTTGATAAGTCTTGGCAAGGCTGTCTTTATCAATATGAAAAGAATAGGCGTCTTTCATGGTAAATTCCCTTGCTCTCATCACCCCAAAACGTGGGCGAATCTCATCACGGAATTTGGTTTGGATTTGATAATACGTAGCAGGGAGCTGTTTGTAGCTTTTTAATTCGCCACGAGCGATGTCGGTGATGACTTCTTCGTGGGTAGGTCCTAGCACAAAATCACGGCTATGGCGGTCTTTAAAGCGAAGTAGCTCCGCCCCATAATCTTCCCAACGCCCACTCTCTTGCCACAGTTCGCCAGGTTGGGTGACAGGCATGAGTAGCTCTTGGGCACTGATGCGTTCCATCTCTTCACGGACGATTTTTTCCACTCGTTTTAGCACACGCAAGCCTGTTGGCATCCACACATACAAGCCTGAGGCAAGTTTGCGAATGAGTCCTGCTTTTATCATAAGCTGGGCAGAGATGATGTCGGCATCGCTTGGGGTGTTGCGAAGGGTGGCTAGGGTGAATTGACTGGCTTTCATAAAATTCTCGCTGATTGGTGTTTGGTATTGTGGATTGTCATGCTTTGGGCAGATTTGTAGGGGTAAATCACATTTGCCCTGTAAACGCATTGATTTTTTGAGCGAATACATTGCTCTTACGCATCCAAATTTTTTACAATATCTCTTGGTTAAACAATCCCAAATCTTAAATTTAGTAAAAACGTATTATATTAAAGTAAACTTTGGTAACTGTGCAAGTCTTTTTATAAAAATTTTAAAAATTTATTCCCATAAAGTGCTATGATGATCCAACTTATCAATCTTTCTCTTTCATTTTACTCCATCCAATCTTAAGGAGACACATGAGCATATCAACCCCAAAATCCAAAAAAGCCAATAAATTCACCCTATTTTGTATCGTGGCGGTCATGGCAATGATTGCATTTTTGGCAGTTTTTTGGACGTTAAAATTGACCGAAGAGCCTGCCGTATCCGCCATTAGCCGAGACGGTGTTGTTACCGAAATCCAAAAAATGGCTCGCCTAAATACCGTTGCTTTTGGCGTGGACACGGTCATCACTGCCCAAAAAGAAGGCAATTGGTACAAGCTATGGCAGGACGAACAAAAGGGGCTGTTTGTTGCTCGTGGGCGGGTTTTGGCAGGCGTGGATTTGGGTAAAATCACGGCGGACAACGTGCAAGTTACCTTTGACCCCCAGACCGACCCAAAAGTCGCCCCACACGCCAACATCACGGTAACACTCCCGCCATCGCAGGTGTTTGAGGTGTTCCTTGATGACATACAGGTCTATGACTGGAAAACAGGGCTGTTTGGCGTGGTGGATAACGACCCTGAGATTTTAAATCAAGCCCAAACATCCGCCAAAGCCGAAGTACTAAAAAAAGCGTGCCAAGGCGACATCATGACCCTTGCCACCGATAACGCCACCGAACAAATCAAGGGCTTATTTGCCTTGACAGGGGCGACTGTGGTGGTCAATGGCGATGTGGGGGCGTGTCGAATTTAAATAAATGTTATTAATGCATGACATTTAAAATGTTAAATAATAACATTTCATCAAATTGATAAAATGGATAAATGTGTCCATAAAATCATCAATTTGCCCAAATAATACACAAAACATACTTAATTTATACCCATAATATTTTTATGGGTATAAAAATATTGCTCAATGGTAAAATATTTTTACTGTTTGGTATAGCCGTAAACCAAATTATGTTATAAAATATAATCAGCAAATTAACAACCTAAATTTGCTGTTTTATCTCTGTTATTATTTAAAATTAATGTTTTGGCGTGATATCATGTCAAAATAGCCGTTAAATGTGCCTGATTTTGGTAATTTATTGATTAAAATTAATTTTTTATCAAATGCTAATCAATAGCGATAACGAATTTTTGATAAATTTTATAACTTATCGATAATTACTCTCATTTGTATCATGAAGCGACATCATTTTAAATAAAAAATAAAGCACTCATTCTAACTGCCATACCAAATTTTTTAACATGATATTAGATAATGGTATTTTATTAAATTTTAAAATTTTCTGACCGAATTTTTAAAATTTTATTTAAAATCAACAATTATCACCAATGGTCGTATTAATTAAATGTGATATTGGGATAAAAGAAAAACATAAATCAAATATTGATTTATGGTGTATCGGGTTACTTATAAAATTAAGCAGATATTTTCTTTATCAAAAAATATCAGGACAATGGCGTTAGGCAATTTAGACTAATAATCTCCAAGCAATTGCTTTGGTTGAGAGTAAATCATGACGAGTACTGATAGCAAAAATACGATGCGTATTGCCATGGTTGGTATCAGCCCTGCCGACCAAATTACTTTTAAGGGTTATCTGCGTGTTTTATTACGCTTGGATGTGGATTTGGACTGGGTATCTGCTCAGGTTGATGATGTGGATTTATATGTCATCAATCAAGATTTTAAACATTCTGCCAGCGTACAAAAACTCATTGATGCCCATCCACGCACCCCCATTTTATACCTTTGTCGTAATCTGGCAGGCGATGGTGGCATCACTGATGATTTGTTGGTGTTGCCCCTAAAACAAATCAACAACCTAAATCAATGGCTACACCAAAAAGTAAGCGTCTTAAAAGGATTGGCTTATCAGACGCCAAGCACATCTGAGACGCCCATTAAGACAGCCCAAACAGCCGAGTCTACTCAGACAGCACAACAAGCACAGCCTGTCACAGCAAAGATGAATGATTTGATAGAGTTGGTTAAAACATTGCATACTCGCCCTAAGTCTTTATTTGAGCTGACCCAAGATGGTGAGGTGTTGGCTGTCATTGATGGGGCACGCCAGTTGGTGTGGCTAAAAAGTGCCAAAGTGGCAGATGTAACGGCGTGGCGACTGCGAGTGTATGGCGGGATGGCAGGTGAGTCTAAGCATGCCATAGACATGAATCAGTGGCTTTATCAGATTGCATGGGTAAATTCCGATAAGTTACTACCGCTTATCAATCCCCAAGCCCGTTACCAGTTGCGTTCGTGGGCAAAACCTGATAACAATGCCGACAGACGCATCATTTTGCGAACGATGGTTGCCTTAGAAGATACAGCACGCACGGTAGATGAGATTGTGGTACGTACAGGACTGAGCCGTCTTATTGTTCAAAAGGTGATTGTCTCACTGCTGTTCTCTCAGCATTTGACGGATAATAGTTACCAAAATATCAGTACCACCATTACGCCAGTACCGACCGTACCAGCACCGACCGCCCCAGTTGCCAAACCCATTCCCGCCAGTGAACCCAAACCTGAACCAAAAACCACCGAGCAACAAGAGAAGTTGGGTTTCTTATCACGTCTGCGTCGTAAGTTGGGATTATGATGATATCTTAATTTGCAATATCTGTATTTTTATCATACAATTATCGTCGTTATTTGTATTTATTATTTAGGTAGTATTTATGCAGCGTCTAAAAATCGTATTTAGTGGTCCGATGGGTGCAGGTAAGACCCAAGCCATTTCTAGCCTCTCCGACATTCCTGTTGTCTCAACAGAGGTTATGAACACCGACCTTGACACTAACGCTAAGCTCTTGACCACGGTTGGTATGGATTATGGTGAGCTTACCGTTGATGGTGGGGCAAGTATTGGACTGTATGGCACCCCAGGTCAGGAGCGTTTTAAATTTATTTGGCCCATTTTATCGCAAGGTGCTTTGGGTGTGGTGATTTTGATTGACCATTCAGCGGCTGACCCTGTGGCGGATTTGACGCACTATTTAAAGATTTTTGATGACATTTATGATGGTCGTATCGTCCTTGGTGTTAGTCAGGTTGATAAAATGCCTGAGCGTGAGCTTTCTATTTATCGTGATTATTTGGCAGGTATTGGACGTAATTTACCGCTATTTCCTGTGGACATGCGTAAACGTGAAGATGTTTTATTACTCGTTGAGAGCATCATCGCCAGTTTAGAACAGTCTGAATGATTGATGTCATAATACTGATACAAAAATAAACATATTGGAGTAATATCATGAGTCTTAGTCCTTTTAAATTGGATTCTAATCGCATCAAACCTGCCGAACAGTTCGTTACGCTCTCCAAAGAGACTTTGCATGAATTGTTACATTCTACCACGGGTGTGGATGGCGTGTTATTGGCATCAACTGATGGTTTTGAGGTGTCATCCATTTTTCAAAAAAACTATGATGGCAATAAACTCTCAGCGGTTGGTTCATCTATTTTGGCATTGGTACAAGCTTGGACTGCCGAAGCACAGTTGACAGGATGTCGTTCGGTGATTTTGGATGCTGAAAATGGTAAAATCATGATCAGTTCTGTGCCAAATGCCAACCAGCCCATGATTTTGATTGTGGTAACCAAACAGCAAGTACTGCTTGGGCAAATCATGCATGCCATGAATAAAGCAACCGCTCGCTTGGTAGAGCTTGACAGTCAGCACCATGGCAAATAATATATCTCGTTCCCAAGTTTATATAAGCAGTTGATTTATTAAGGCACGTTGAACATTTATAACGCAATTTAAAATTTAGAAATATTGTAGAAATAAATAATGTTTTTGCATAGAATAGAAATGGCTAAATCTTGTTTTTCATTATCAAAAACTTGATTGATGGAATGACTATCAATCTGTATTCTTCCTTGAAAAACGTGCGATTTTCTCATTTTTCATTGCAAATACAAAAGTTCAATACCCCTTAATATGTTTTTAGATTAGTATGATTTTTTCTTTATTAGATTGTAAAGGTGTTTGTAATGAAGTTAACTTATTTGTGGTTACTAGTAAGTGCAGTCTTGTTGGGGGCTTGCTCAAATTCAATGAATCAGGTGCAGATGAGCAATTATCCGCAATCAACCGTGGGTCTGACAATCAGCAATACTCAAAACGAATTTTTTAAAGCCTTTTATGATGCCTATGAGACAGAAGTTACAGCTCAGTCATCTGTAACTGCATTTTTGGATAATGCGAATAACAATCAAGAAGCGCAAAATCAGCAGATTGAGAGTATGATTAGTAAAGGTGCAAAAGCACTGGTTATTAACTTGGTTGATGTCAACCAAGGTGAGGCGGTTATCCAAAGATATTGCGACAAAGTTTCGTTGGTATTTTTTAATCGTAGCCCAGGGGATAAGGCACTTGCCAAATGCCAGAATGCCTACTTTGTGGATGGTGATGCCACGCAGGCAGGTGTTTTGCAAGGATTGAAAGTACTTGAGTTGTGGAAAGAAAATCCTGATTGGGATAAAAATAAAGATGGCAAGATTCAGTTTGCTATGTTGGAGGGTTTGGTTGGGCATGCAGGAGCTCAGGCTCGCACCAAGTGGGCAATGAGTACTATGGAAAACTATCCAACACTGGGTGTGCCGACTGAGTTGGTGCTTCATGAGCATGCCATGTTTAATCAAGATGTAGCGAGAAACGTGGTTGGTCAATGGATTTTAAACCCTGAGTTTGCACGTGTAGAGGTTGTCTTGGCAAATAATGATGCGATGGCATTAGGTGCCGCTGAGGCTTTGTCAGAAAAACAGATCAACGTACCTCTTTTTGGTATTGATGCAACGAGTAAGGCTCTGGAAGCTGTGAAGTCAGGTCGAATGACAGCAACTGTGCTAAATGATGCAAAAAACCAAGCAAAAGTCGCATTGAGACTGGCGTCAAATTTGGCGGCAGGAACCGATCCTTTAGATGGAATAGATTATCGTATGGAGCACCGGATAATTCAAGTGCCTTATCAAGAAGTACAGTAAAGGAGGGTGGTTGCTATGTCTCGAGATACTTTACAAACATTTCAAAAATCAGGTATTGTTAAATACCGTTCTTTGATTCTATTGTCATTAGCATTTTTTGCACTTGTTATTATTTTATCTGGTTATACCTTGGTCGCATCACAAAGAATTGCGAATGCAACCAAGGAATTAGAGCTTGCCGCTCAGCAGACAGTTTTGGTTCAACGTTTATCCAGGAAACTATTGGACTTAGATTTGTATCTAAAAGCAGTACAATCACAAAACACGATTAACTCAGAACAGCCTGTAGTTGTTGATCAAAATAATATTTCCATTGATCTGTTGCCGCAGACGGCTATTTACCAACTCAATGAGCTAAAAACAGAAACCCAAGAGTTTACCCAGGTTTTACATGCACTAAAATCAGGCGGTACAGTTAAGAATGCTTTAGGTCAAGAAGTGGTTGTTAAGGCAGTTGATTCTAACGATTTGCAAAAAATCTTGTTGGATATTGAAACCATTTGGACTCCCTACTTAGGTTTGCTTGACAGATTTGTTGAGGGTTCTGAAAAAGGAGTGATTTCAAAGAAAACCAGTGATTACTTGGTGGATTATACCCGTTTGTACAGCAATGCATTGCAGATAGAAACGTCTGATTTTACGAGTTACAGAGGTAGTCTTATTCAAAATAGCACCGACCAACTTAAAATGGTTCAGGTTGGCGGTATCTCTATTGCATTCATACTGTTTTTGGCAATCATATTTGGTTCGCTCCGTCAATTATTGCAATCAGATACGAAGCTTTTATTGGCTCAACGCCAAACTACCAACATTTTAGGTACGGTACAAGAAGGCTTGTTCTTGATTGATAAAAACTTTGTCATCTCGGATGTTCATTCAAAGAACCTAGAAATCATTTGGGGGCGCAAAGACATCGCTGGCATGACCCTAACCGACTTATTACAAGGCATGATTGGGCGTGAAGACGTGGAGGCGACCAAGCTATTTGTGGAACAGCTGTATAACCCTTGGGTGGTGTCAGAGTTGATTAGTGATTTGAACCCACTAAGACAAGTTAAGGTCAGCGTGATCAATGAGCAGGGCGAAACAGTGGTCAAATACCTGTCGTTTAGCTTCTTGCGTGTTCAAGAGAGCGAAAACGACGAAGTCGAAGAAATCTTTGTGAGTGTCGTTGATGTAACCGATTCTGTATTGCTTGAAAAAACTTTGGAGAGTGAAAAAGCTCAGCACGACCGTCAGATTGAGATGATCGGGCATATTCTAAACGTGGACATCAACGTGCTAAATCAGTTCATCAACAACACCTATGAGCGTGTGAGCGAGATGAACGAGATTCTAAGAGTTGAAGGTCAGCTACACAATAAAGCCCAAGCTCTGTTTAGAAAAATGCACAGTCTAAAAGGCGAAGCATCTGCCATTAAGATGGGTAGCTTTGTGCGTCTTGCCGAGCAAGGCGAAGAAAATCTGGCATTTATCCGTAACCAATCAACGGTATCGGGTCAGGACTTTTTGGGCTTTACGGTCATCCTAAATGAAATTTTGGATTTGAACCAATTTGTAGAGAAATTACTACAACGCATCAGTAGCGTTGCCAAAGAGATTGCCCCAGAGCCTGTGACTACAAGCAATGATGTGGTCGTACAAGAAGATGTCGCCAAGCCTTTTTCATCGAGCGAGCGTGAGCGACTCCATGAATATTTTAGCGACTATGCCGACCAAATCGCCGAACGTCAAGGCAAGAAAGTTAAGGTAAACTTAACAGGCTTTGAAGACATTCACATGACCGAAAAGCTCAAAAAATTCTGCCAAGATGTGGGCATTCAACTGCTCAAAAATGCCATCGTGCATGGCATTGAGACCCCTGATGTGCGTGTACAGGCAGGCAAAAGTGACGTGGGTAAAATCACGTTAATGCTCCTAAAATACGGCAATCAGCTACGCATGAGTATGATTGACGATGGGGCAGGCGTGGATTTGCAAAAACTGCGTCAAAAAGCCGTTGAGATGAATCTCATGAGTGCCGAACAAGCATCAAGCCTGCCCGACAGCCGTCTATATGCTCTCATGTTCCGCTCTGGTGTCTCAACCGCCAATGGTGTGGATGAAGACAGTGGGCGTGGTGTGGGCATGGACATCGTGCGTGAGTGGGTCAAAGAAGTCAATGGTAAGATTAACGTGGAGAGTCAGCCGGGACTGAACACGAAAATCATCATTAACTTTGATGCACTATAACCCAGTTGGCGTGTTACACTTTTGATACGCCCCATAGCCACAACTCATCGGTCGGTGAGTTGTGGATTGATTTTTTATAAAAACACGCCACAAGGGCGTGATATTGTTGATTTTTTAATCTATTGATTTTTGGAGTACATGATGGCTTATCGTCTGATGATTGTTGATGATTCTAATATTATTCGTAACCGCATTGAGCGTTGTTTTGCAGGCAGTGACATTGAGATTGTGGCGACTGCCAATAACGGTGTGGATGCGGTGTTAAAATTTGATGAATTTCGTCCTGATTTTATCGCCATGGATTTGACCATGCCACAGATGGATGGGCTTGAATGCATCAAGCGTATCGTGGGCAAAGGAACGGGCGTGAGTATTTTGGTCGTCTCGGCACTCTCTGACCGCATGACAGCACTACAAGCCTTGCAAATCGGGGCAAGGGGCTTTATCTACAAGCCGTTTAATGACGAAGAGCTGATTGCGGGCATGCAACGCTTGATTGAGCTTAGTGCCAAAGCTAAGAAATGAGTAAAAAGAAATAAGTAGCCAGTTGTGAGTATTGGGGTCATTGTCGTCATCGTTGCCGTGCTGTTTGTGCTTGGCAACATCATGGGCTTAAAGCCAAAGATGAGTGAAGTGCGAGTGGGCGACATGCGAATGTTTGCTCGCAAGATAGACTTGCACCCCAAACTGGTTGCCACGCCTGATTGGCTAAGGCAGTACAAAGAGAGCAGGCAAGATAAACAGATAGGCAATCACGGCATGATAGCCCAGTACACCGTCATCGATGACAGCTGGCAGTTGCCTGCCAAACGCCTGCTGTGGACAGGGGGTGACTGGCAAAACGAAGATGGTGTGCCTGTCAGTGTGGGCATGCCCCCCGAGCCACTACTGTCCTATATCCAAGGACTGACCACCAAAGCCAATAGCATAACCATTTACTGGTACGATGAAAAATACGCCAAAAGTTTTGCCATCAAAGACGAGCAAGCGATGGCAATCATGGAGCAGGATTTGCTCGCACTCAAAACTTTTTTGCAAAGCGTGCAAAATATCAATACCCCAAAATCGTCCCACTAAGCGACCACTTGTATATAAAATTGTTAAAATATTTTACCAAACTATTGACAAAATGCCAAAGCCCCCTTATAAAGTGAACATTTTAACATTATAAGACAAATAGGCAACTCATGGCACTTCCCAAAAAACCCAGCACACGCACCAAAAATACCGTCAAAGCCACAAAAGCACCCGCCAAAAAAACGACCAAAACCGCCAAAGACGACATGGCGGACACCCCCGTGTCAGGCAAAGGCAAAGCCCTAGTTATCGTGGAATCCCCTGCCAAAGCCAAAACCATTAACAAATATCTAGGCTCGGGCTATATCGTGCGGTCTAGCGTGGGTCATGTGCGTGATTTGCCTGTGTCAGGGACGGGCAAAGCCGAAAAAGCGGACGAGTCGGGACTGTCTCGTGAACAAAAGGCGTATAACGCTCTGGTTCGCCGTATGGGGGTCAATCCTGAGAACGGCTGGCAGGCTCATTATGAGATTTTGCCCAACAAAACCAAAGTCATCAAAGAGTTAAAAGCCCTTGCCAAAGAGGCGGACACCATTTATCTGGCAACGGACTTAGACCGTGAGGGGGAGGCGATTGCGTGGCATTTAAAGGAAGTCATCGGCGGAGCGGACAGCAAATACAGCCGTGTGGTGTTTAACGAGATTACCAAATCCGCCATTACCGAAGCCTTTAAGCACCCCAGTAGCTTAAATTACAACCGTGTAAACGCCCAGCAAGCACGCCGTTTTCTTGACCGTGTGGTTGGTTTTATGGTGTCGCCCCTACTGTGGGCAAAGGTCGCTCGTGGCTTGTCGGCAGGGCGTGTGCAGTCGGTTGCCACTCGCCTTGTCGTAGAAAAAGAGCGTGAGATTCGTGCCTTTACGCCCACCGAATATTGGCAAATTCATGCCGATACATTAAGCAGTTCAAAAGAAAACATTTATCTAGAAGCCGTCCGCCAAAATGGCAAAGAGTTAAGCCTTGCCAATGAGAAAGAAGCTATGGCGGTGGTTGATATTTTAAATAATAACCCCTTTATCGTGTCCGACCGTGAGCAAAAGCCCACCCAGTCCAAGCCGTCCGCTCCCTTTATCACGTCCACCTTACAGCAGTCGGCAAGCACACGCCTTGGCTTTAACGTCAAAAAAACGATGATGCTCGCCCAACGCCTGTACGAAGCAGGCTATATCACTTATATGCGTACCGACAGCACGTTTTTGAGTGCGGACGCTTTATCAAGTGTACGAACGTACATTGAAACCAATTACGGCAGTCAATATTTGCCAAAATCGCCCAACGTCTATGGCAACAAACAAAACGCCCAAGAAGCCCACGAAGCCATTCGTCCGTCTGATGTGGCAGTCTTGTCCGCTCATCTAAAAGACATGGAGCGAGATGCCCAAAGGCTTTATGAGCTGATTTGGCGACAGTTTGTGGCGTGTCAAATGCCCCCTGCCCAGTACCTATCCATGACCTTGACCGTGTCGTCTGGCAATGTGGAATTAAAGGCAAAAGGGCGTGTCATGACGTTTGACGGCTACACCAAAGCCCAGCCCCCTGCCAAAAGCGATGATGTGCTACTGCCCGATGTCAACGTGGGCGAGAGCTTGACGGTAAACGAGATTATCCCAAGCCAGCATTTTACCAAACCGCCAGCTCGTTATACCGAAGCCAGCCTTGTCAAAGAGCTTGAAAAACGTGGTATCGGACGACCGTCTACCTATGCGTCTATCATCTCCACCATTCAAGAGCGTGGCTATGTCCGCACCGAAAACAAACGCCTATTTGCCGAAAAAATGGGCGACATTGTAACCGACCGCTTGACAGGCAGTTTCCCTGATTTAATGGATTACACTTTTACCGCCAATTTGGAAAACAAACTTGACCATGTGGCAGAGGGCGATGTGGATTATAAGGCGGTGCTGGATGAATTTTATGGCGATTTTAAGGGCAAATTAGAAACCGCCAAAGCCAAAGACGGCATGAAACCCAACGACCCCACCGATGTCCCTGATGTGCATTGCGATTTGTGCGGTCGCCCCATGCAGATTCGTACAGGCGGTACGGGCGTGTTTTTGGGCTGTACAGGCTATAACTTACCGCCAAAAGAACGCTGTAAAGGCACAAAAAATCTCATGGCGGTAGAAGCCTTTGCCAATCAGACGGCAGACGATGAGTCGGACGAGATTTTGTCGTTATTAGAAAAAAAGCGTTGCCCAAAATGCCACACGGCAATGGACGGCTATATCGTGGATGGGGGATTAAAGTTGCATGTTTGTGGTAATAACCCCGATTGCGATGGGTATTTGCTAGAAAAAGGCGTGTTTGAAACCCACAAAGGCAATGACGCACCAACCATTGACTGCGACAAATGCGATGGGCAAATGGAGTTAAAAACGGGGCGATTTGGGGCGTATTTTGCTTGCCAAAAATGCGACAACACCCGTAAAGTCCAAAAAGACGGACAACCTGCACCGCCACGCATGACGCCCATTTTAATGCCACATTTACGTTCAGTACGGTTTGATGACCATTATATCTTGCGAGAAGGAGCGGCTGGGCTGTTTTTGGCAGCGAGCAAGTTCCCCAAAATCCGTGAAACTCGTCCGCCCAAAGTGGCAGAATTGCAAGCCATACAAGGCGAGCTTGATCCCAAATTCCACTATCTACTATCCGCCCCCACAGCTGACAATGACGGCAATCCGACTATTTTAAGATGGTCTCGCAAAAATGCCGAGCAATATATCGGCTCAGAAAAGGACGGTAAGGCGACCAAGTTTGCGTTGGTGTGGAGAGATGGGACTTGGGTGAGTGAGTGATATGAAAAAGTTGGCGGTACTCATTGATGCAGATAATACATCTCACAAGACCATAGGGCTTGTACTACAAGAGATTGCCAAATATGGCGTGCCAATCGTCAAGCGTGTCTATGGCGATTGAAGTAGCGAGATTAATGAAAACGGCAAGCCAACCAATCGCCTACACGTTTGGCGTGATGTTTCGCTATCGCATGCCATTACACCCATTCAGCAGTTTGCCTACACCAAAGGCAAAGATGCCACGGACATGATGCTTATCATCAATGCCATGGATTTGCTGTATGGCAATCAATTAGATGGCTTTTGTATTAGACTTCTTTCCAAACCCTGATTTTTATGGATTTTTAAAAACTTCAACCCCAATACTTATAAGGGTTTATTTTTAGTTTGGAAAGAGATTTATTATATCAAGCGACAGCGATTTTACTCCGCTTGCCAGTCGTATTCGTGAAAGTGGCTTGACGGTTTATGGATTTGGCAAAACCCAAACACCAAGTGCTTTTATCAATGCGTGCGACAAATTTATTTATATAGAAAATCTAACTCAAAACTATGTGGAAAATGATACCAATGAAATACTTGATAATAAGGAAAATTCATCACTACTGATGAAAAAAATAAAACAGCAGACAACGCAAATACACCGCCAAAAGACAGCACTAAACAATCGTCTAGTGATATTAATCAAAAACCAACAACCATGCCTAATCAACAAGTTGAGGTAGACGAGCCAACTTTGCAACTTATTTATAAATCCATCAAAGATGTTGCGGATGATGATGGTTGGGCAAATTTATCTACGCTAGGCAATCACTTGGCAACCATTAAGCCTGATTTTGATACAAGAACTTATAGGCGTGCCAAACTATCAGGATTATTGCAGGCATTAGATTTGTTTGAGATAAAACTAGAAGGTTCACAAAAATTTGTAAGGAAAAAACCCAGTTTCGCCAAGGTGCTAAAAATCGTTCATGATGTGATAATAGATTATCGTGGTTTAAATGAGTGGACTTCTATCAATCTTTTAGCAATTGAGATTGCTAAAAGAAACCCAGATTTGAATCCTAGAATTTTTGGCTATCAAAATATTCAAGAAATTATCAAAGCCATCGACAGTAAATATTTTGAATTAGATACAGATAAAACACAAATTAAACTGCTATCAATAAAAGAGAAATAATTGCAACAATATTACCTTGTATTTTATCCAATTTTTGCGTACAATGGTTGAATTAATTTTTAATTTTCTTTTTTATTTTAACCACGCTTCTAAGGAGCTGTCATGAAAAAACTTGCATTAGTACTAACGGCTGTTGCTCTTACACTAACAGGCTGTAACAATGCCAAAACACTTAACCAAACTGCCACATCAGCGGTTGTTTTGCCAGATTATCAACCATTTTCCAAGGTTTTCTCGTGCGATAACGGCATGACCCCATCTTTATACTATCCCAATGACAACCAAGTTGAACTGACTTTGCAAGGTGCGACCACTACTCTAAATGCTGCAACGAGAGGGTCAGGCTCACGTTATGTGTCAAATACTGGCATCTTCGGTCATGGTGGCGAATGGCATGAAAAAGGCGACATGGCAATATTTAGTTATCCAGGCGTACACGGCACAGCTGAGGTAAGCTGTACTGCACAATAAGGCACGCCCTAAGTTGTAAGATACCAACACAAAACACCGCTCGTTCGGTGTTTTGTTTTATCATTTGTTTTATTTTATTATTGATGAATAACGCTTTTTAAATCAGGAAAAATCATGACAAAGCTATTGCGTTTGGTGAGTTTTTTGGAGGGGGTATCCTTCATCCTGCTTTTGGGGATTGCCATGCCTTTAAAGTACATGATGGGCAAACCATTTTTGGTATTATATGCAGGCATGTTCCATGGGGTGATGTTTGTGTTGTTTATTGTGCTGCTACTTTTGGCGTGTCAGGTAAAGGGCTGGTCATTAAAAGTTTTTGTCATCGGACTTGTGGCTTCTGTTTTGCCATTTGTTCCATTTTGGTTTGAAAGATACATTCATAAGCTAGAACTGGCAGATGCCAAACTGCTGGATGCGACAGATGAGTGATGAGTAAAAAGCCCTGATGAGATTCAGGGCTTACAATATGGCGGTGACGGAGAGATTCGAACTCTCGATACGCTATTAACGTATACACACTTTCCAGGCGTGCGCTTTCAACCGCTCAGCCACGTCACCAATATCTAACAATTATAACAGGATTTTTTAGTTTTGTCATCTTTTTTATTCGTTATTGGACAAGATTTAAGATGAAAAATGCCCATCGCCAACTTGTTAATTTTATCAAATTAAGATAGAATATCAACCATTTTGATTTAAGAGAAAACCTGTGCCTAGCTTGCCTGATTTTCTAAGCCATATTCTACAAGATAAAAATCCAGACATTCCCATGGCGACCGTTATTGCAGTGGCGGTACATGTCTTTGTGATTTTTGGGGTGAGTTTTAATGCAGATGTGTTGCCCAATGAGATGGCACAAGAAGTGGCGACGGTTTTAAGTGATAATAAAGAGAAAAACAAAGAAGCACGTTTTGTGGCAAATGCCAGTCAAGAGGGTGGCGGAGAGGTGCGTCAGCAGTTACGCCAAGAAACAACCATGATCAGTCCTGATGTCAGTGATGACATGGAGGAGACCCAAGACATTATTAACTTGCAAAAACAAAGCCGTCAAGAGGCCTACCAAGAAAATTATCTACGTACCACACTGTCTGTCCGCTATGTAAACAACCAAAATGACAACAATACCAAAAAAAATCAAAACGATTTGGAGTCCCAAGAAGAACGTATTCGTAAAAAAATTCGTACACTTGAAGCTCAACTGTCTCAAAAACAGCAAGTTTTTTCATCCAAATCCAACATTCACACGGTTAATAGCAATGCAACCACACATGGGGTTGCGGCAGGATATTTGGAAAATTTTCGTCGCCATGTTGAGCGTATCGCCAATCAATATTATCCTAATGAAGCACGTCGCAATAATATCATGGGCGATGTTCGTTTGATGGTGATTATCTCACCCGATGGTTATGTCAAAGCGATTCGTCTGCTTGAATCGTCAGGTTCTGCCATATTAGACGAAGCTGCCAAGCAATCGGTTCGTCAATCTGCTCCTTATGGTCATTTTGATGAAGAGATGGGTAAGCTTAGCGAGATTAGAATCATTCGTACATGGCGATATAGTGATAAAATTGAAGTAACCAATTAACACAATTTTGATAAACCCTAAATTATGACAAAACAAACCCCCGCTCCGATTCTTGACGAACTGAAAAATAGTGCCGAACAGTCCGCCGAACGCCTAGAAAGCACCGCATCAAAAACAGGCGAGATGGTGGCGGAGACTACCCGAGAGGTTGTTACGGGTACGACCAAAACCGTAGAGACCGCCAGTGATTATACCCTAGAATTGCTCGGTATTACGGTGGATACTCGCACGCTCATCGCCAACTCTGCTGAATTTGCCATCAAAGCCGTGCTTGCCATTATTATCTTTTATGTGGGCAAGTGGATTGGCAAACGCATTGTTAATCTTGCCAAACGTGCCATGGTGCGTAGCTCGATGGACGGCACGGCGGTGAGCTTTTTGGGCAATTTGCTTTATGGAGTCATGCTGGCAGCGGTCATCTTGGCATCCCTAAACCAGCTTGGTATTAGCACCACATCCTTTGTGGCGGTACTTGGTGCCATGACTGTCGCCATTGGTGTGTCCTTAAAAGATCAGGTATCAAACCTAGCGGCAGGTGTGCTGATTGTGGTATTTCACCCTTTTCGCCGTGGCGACTATGTGGAGATTGGAGGGCATACAGGCACTGTTCAAGAGATTACCTTGGTAAGCACTCGCATACGAACGCCCAATAACCATGAGGTCATCATCCCTAACGGCGACATCATGACATCAGCAAGCACCAACTATTCATCTTTACCTAACCGCCGTGTGGAGGTGGCTGTGGGTATCGGTTATGACAGCGATATCAAGACCGCACGCCATCTTATGATACAAGTTGCAGATGAGCATGAATTGGTATTAAAAGACCCCAAACCCATTGTGCGTGTAACGGAACTTGCTGACAGTTCGGTGAACCTTATCCTGTATCTGTGGACCGATAATGATAACTGGTGGGTGGTACACTGTGATCTGTTAGAACGCATCAAATATGTCTTTGATGAGCAGGGCATTAACATTCCTTTTCCCATTCGCACATTGCAAATCGATGGGCTTGATGACATGTTGATGACCGCCAAAGGTATTGATAGCCATGAAGTCAAGATGAAATAAACAACAAAACAATCCACTTTTATTTGGTTTGTTCATCAATCACACAAACCCAGTCCATAATTTAATAAGCATAAAGCAGAATAAAGACAAATTACAGGTGTTCTATGGGTCATCTGTAATTTGTAATAAAATAACTTGTAACACCACTCATGCCCAGTGATTATCTCGGCTCATCCAAGTAATCATCCAAGTAACCATCTAAGCAACCATCTACTACAATGGCTATCATCATGACTACCCCAAAATCCATTCTTTTTGTCTGCCTTGGTAATATTTGCCGTAGCCCATCTGCCCAAGCAGTTATGGAAAAACTTGCAAAAAATCAAGGACTTAGCATCCATTTTGACTCAGCAGGTACGGGCAATCATCATGTGGGCGAAAAGCCTGACCCACGTGCGATAGACGTTGGCGGTACGCTTGATTTTGACTTAACTTCTCTTAGAGCAAGACAGCTATCCACGCAGGATTTTTATAAGTTTGACATAATTTTTGCGATGGATAACAACAACTTAGCCAATATCAAAAAGGTGATGCCGACCAATGCCACCGCCCAAGTTATGCTGTTTGATAAATTTACCAAACAAGAAGTTGCCGACCCATATTATGGCGATGTGAGCGATTTTCGGGCGATGTTTGGGCATATTGAGCGTGTCAGCCGTGCATGGCTAGACCTTTGGCAGGGCGGAAAATAACATGGCTAACATTCTAAATAACCACGACCTATCGCACAACAACACCATGGCACTGTCCTGCACCGCTCGCCATGCGATGATTTTGGATGATATTGACACGCTTGGCGATGACATTGCGACCGCCATAGCCTTTGCCAAACGCCATGATTTACCGCTGTTTGTGCTGTCCTACGGCAGTAACGTGATTTTGCCAAGTGTGCTAAACGCCCTTGTCTTATTGCCCAAGATACAAGGCATTGAGATTTTGCAAGAAGATGATGAGCGTATAACCTTGCAAGTTGCTTGCGGGGAAAATTGGCACGATTTTATCAAAACTTGCCTAGACAAGGGCTATTTTGGGCTTGAAAATCTTGCCCTAATTCCGGGGCTTGTGGGGGCGTGTCCTGTACAAAATATCGGAGCCTATGGCGTGCAAGTCTCTGATTTTATTACAAAAGTCATCGCTTACGATTTGACGGACGGTCAAAAATATGAATTTGACAACACCGCTTGCAAGTTTGATTATCGCCACAGTTTTTTTAAGGACAATGCAGGGCGGTATTTGATTAGCCATGTGGTATTTACGCTTCACAAAACCCCCAAAACCTTAACCAACTATGGCGATTTGGCAAGTTTGGCACAAGAGCTTGCCAACAAAAACGGACGGGATACCCCCCACCCCATTGATGTATTTCATGCAGTCATTGACATTCGCAACAGCAAACTGCCAAACCCTGCCGTTTTGGCAAATTGTGGCTCGTTTTTTCAAAATCCGATTATCCCCATGAGCCAGTTTACCGCCCTAAAAGAGCGGTTTGCCGATTTGCCAAGTTATCCTGTCAATGACGATATTATCAAAATCCCCGCAGGCTGGCTCATTGACAAGGCAGGGTTAAAGGGTAAGGGGGTCGCTCCGATTTTGACACACGACAAGCAAGCCCTTGTGCTAACCAACCACGCCCCACACACCGCCACACAAGACGACATTCGCACGGCTCAGGATTTTATCGTGAATGCCGTGCAGGACAAATTTGGCGTAACTTTGGTGCGTGAGCCTGTGTGGGTGGACTGATGAGTGTAAGGCGGTGGATTTGGCGGACGGTTAAGACGGCGGTAGTGGTCGGTGGACTGACTGCCTTGTCTATTTTTACGCCCATTTTTGCCAATGTGGGGGTATTTGCCCTTGATGTGTTTAGCAAAATTACCCTAGACACCGCCCAAAATCCCACCGCCATGACGGTACTGGGGGGCGGACTTACCAAAAAAGATGGCGTGATTGTGCTAAATCATTATAGCCAAAGCCGTGCTGATACTGTCATTACATTGTACGCACAAACGCCCCTGCCCATCATCACAAGCGGAGCTGAGTCGCCGTGGCTACGAGAACACATAAAAACCGCCCACCCCGAAGCGGTCATCGTAAGCGACAACGCCAGCATGAACACCTGCGAGAATGCCATCTTTACCGCCAAACTCATGAGCCATCACGAACTGCCCAAAAGCGTCTATCTCATCACCGACCGCTACCACATGGCACGAGCAAGGCGACAATTTGCACGGGCTGGCATTGCCACAGCCCCCATCATCGCCCCCCTTGCCATCGCCCCTGACTGGACGGATTGGAGTAATAACTGGGTGCATTCACGGCGGACGATTTATGAGATGGTGGCGTTGGCACGGGATATTTTTCGCCCACAGGATAACTGCCGTACGTCTGATGAAATTAGCCTAGAAGAGATTAGTACACCCAGACGTGAACCAAAAGTATTTTTCTAGGGTTGAATGCTTTTTAAAAATATTTTTAAAAATTTACAAAAAAGGCTTGCATTATTTAAAAATTTAGCTATAATACGCACCCATGGAAGCTTGGCAGAGCGGTTGAATGCACCGGTCTTGAAAACCGGCGTGGGTTCATAGCCCACCGAGAGTTCGAATCTCTCAGCTTCCGCCATTATTTGAAAAACCGTCCTTTTGGGCGGTTTTTTTGTGCTGACTGGGAAGGGAATGATGTTTACGCATATTTTTCATGGATTTTGGGTGTCATTTGGGTTGATTGTGGCTATCGGAGCTCAAAACGCCCATGTTCTAAAACAAGGACTGCTAAAACGGCACGTTTTTTGGGTGTGTCTGACCTGCTTTTTGTGCGATGCGGTGCTGATAAGTGCAGGCGTACTGGGATTTGGCACGCTCATCGGACAGAGCAAGACTGCCTTGCTGAGCCTTGCCGTGGTTGGCGTGCTGTTTTTATTTTGGTATGGCTTGCGTGCGTTCAAATCAGCTTGGCAGGGTGGGGCAAATCTTATGGTGTCGGCTGAAAGTGATGAAGATGGCGGTGGCAAGAGCATCAAGCAGAGCGTGGGCATCACCTTGGCACTGACCCTACTAAACCCCCATGTTTATCTGGACACGTTAGTGCTTGTCGGGAGTATCGCATCCCCTTTGACCGCCGACCAAAAACAGTTATTCTTGCTGGGAGCGGTTGGAGCGTCAGGGGTGTGGTTCTTTGGTTTGGGCTATGGGGCAAGGCTACTGATACCGTTATTTAGTAAGCCCAAAACATGGCAAATGCTAGACACGCTCATTGGTGTGGTGATGTGGGCGATTGCACTGGGGCTGATAAAATATGCTTATGGGGTGTGGGTAGGTTAAAATTATCATTATGGTTTAAAGGTGTTTTAAAATAAAATCGCCTTTTAAATCAACCCAATCTGCCAAACCCAACCACACCATTTGGGATAAAGTCATTTATTTTTGGGCGGTTTTGGGCTAAAATGTGTGAAATTTTTCCCAAAAATCATCATGTCCCTTATCCGTAAACGCAAACTCACCAAAAACCAAACTCGCCAAATCCAAAAAAACCAAGAAACCATCATCGATGACGGCACTTTTGCCACAGGGGTGGTGGTGTCGCATTTTGGCAAACAGTTAGATGTGCAAATCACCGCCTTGCCTGACATCATGCCACAGACAGCGTTGGCACTCGGGCAGATATGGCGGTGTCATGTTCGCACCAATTTGCCCATGCTGACCACAGGCGATACGGTCAAGTTTAGCATTGATGATGTTGCAGGTACAGGACGCATTGAACAGCTACTGCCACGCACGACCCTAATCACTCGCCCTGACCGTTATCATAAAGTCAAGCCTGTCGCCAGTAACGTGGCGATTTTGGCGATTATTTTTGCTCCTTTACCAAAGCCTGCCACAGGGCTGATTGACCGTTATATTCTTGTGGCACGACTGGCGGGCGTTACGCCCCTGCTTGTGCTAAATAAGGCGGATTTGTTAGATGAACACCCCGATGTGGTGCAGATTTATCAAGAATATCAAGCACTTGGGGAGCGATACGGCTTTGATGTTATCCAAAGTTCAAGCATGGACAGGACGGGGTTAGATACCCTGATGTCGCACATCACAGGCAAACTTGCCATTTTTGCAGGGCAGTCAGGGGTGGGTAAATCAAGCCTAATCAACCAAATCCTGCCCCATGCCGAGCAGTCCACGAACATCATCTCGGTAGGCTCGCAGTTGGGTCAGCACACCACGACCACCAGTCGCCTTCTCGCCTATGATGTGAGTGATTTGACCCAAGGCGGGATTATTGACACTCCTGGTATTCGTGAATATGGCATTTGGCATTTGTCGGCAGATGATATTTTAAAGGGGTTTGATGAGTTAAATGATTTGCATGGGGCGTGCCAATTTCGAGATTGTAGCCATGCCCCCAACGCCAAAGGCTGTGCGTTTTGGCAGGCGGTGGCGGACGGGGCGGTGCTGTCTCGGCGTGTGGAGAGCTTTAATGGGCTGGTCGCAGAAGCCAGGCAAGGGGCAAGTGTGATAAAATAGCCCAAAATAAGTGCATTTATGACAAATAACAGGTATAATATCAGCTTTTGAAATTTTGGAGCAGTCATGGAGCGTTGGTTTGAGTTTATGGGCAATCACCCGTTTTTATTCGGGCTACTCTTTGTCCTTGCCATCATGTTTTTTAGTATTGAGAGTAAACGTAGCGGTAAAAAAATCGCCCCCCAAGCGTTGGGGCTACTGGTCAATAACGACAATGCGACGTTGATTGATATTCGCCCTGCCAATAAATTTGCCACAGGGCACATCGCAGGCTCTCGCAACATTCCTTTTACCGAGCTAAAAAATCATCTGTCCGAGTTACAAGCGATGACCGCCCCCATTGTCTTTATCTGTGATATCGGTATGCAGGCAGGCATGGCGGTGCAACTGGTTGCCAAGCCCAATGCCATGCGACTAGAAGGGGGTATTGCCAATTATCAAGCACAAGGCTTGCCACTGGTTGGCGTAAAAACAACCAAAAAATAACCCCTTGAAATCGCCAAATCCGTCATTATATAATGGCAATACACAACATTTAGAGTAATTATGAAACCTGTAACCATTTATGTCAAACAAACCTGCCCCTATTGCATTAACGCCAAGCGACTGCTAGAACATAAGGGCGTGATGTACACTGAGTTTGACGTAACCAAGATGAGCGAGACAGAGCTTGAAGAAGTTGCCGTTAAGACCAATCATTACCGCACCGTGCCAAAGATTTTTATTGGCGACACCTTTATCGGCGGTTTTGATAACCTAAACAAACTAGACAGAGAAGGTAAACTTGACGAGATGTTAAGTGCCTAAATGGTTTAATTTAGTTTTAATGTAAGTTTAATTTTAAATCAGAGGAGGCTATCATGGCTGACGAACAAACCGCCCCACAACTGGGTTTAGAGCGTATCTATGTCAAAGACATCTCACTTGAAGTTCCAAGTGCCGAAGTGTTCACCAAAGAGTGGCAACCTGAGCTGGACATCGGTCTGACCACCACCAGCTCTGACCTAGACGAAGACCACAAAGAAGTGGTATTGACCGTGAGCGTTACCGCCAAAAATGCAGGTAGCACCGCATTCATCGCTGAGGTACAACAAGCAGGTATTTTCTTGCTACGCAATATCCCAGAGGCGGACATGCCACATCTATTGAACGCCTACTGCCCGAACGTGCTGTTCCCTTATGCTCGTGAGGTCATCAGCGACATCATCGCTCGTGGTAGCTTCCCACAACTTCTGCTTGCTCCTGTCAATTTTGACCAAGCGTTCCTACAAAGCCAAGCCCAAGCCGAAGGCAATGCCTAATCGCTAGGCTATTTTATCATTTGATTGATAAAACAAAAACCCAAAAGTCTCATGCTTTTGGGTTTTTTCGTGCGTGATAATATCAAGCAACAATCTCTACCGCACCGTGGTCATCGCAGTGGTCGCCATGCTGATAGTGCAAACGTCCGTTCACGATATAGCAAATGTGGTCGCCATGTGGCACGGCTTCATGTCCACAGCCTTCGCCATGAACGTGACCCGTGCAGTGGTGAGCTTGGTTGCACTCGGCAGGGTTTTGCTCGCTGACTTCTAGGACGTGTTCGTCCACGTGGTCGCCATGCACATGGTGAAAATGTCCGTCATGCAGATAATCTACATGGTCGCCATGACGAATGGCGGTGTGTCCACAGCCTGTGCCGTGAACGTGGTCGTGATTGGCGTGAATGGTGCAAGTCATGATGTATTCCTTAGAGTGATGAAAAATAAACGGTATTGATGATAATCAATGTCAGTATTCTAAGCACATCATGCCACAAAGTAAAGGTTATAGAATTTCAAAAGGGTGAATTTTTGAGATATTCATAATAACTTTTCATGTATTTTTATTTTTAAAAATAAAAAATTATAGCTCTGGTAGTTCCTCGCCAATACTAACAAGTTTTTTTAAAACCTGAATATAATCCTCTTTTTGTTTTAATAATTCATCCCTGTGAGCGATGATTAAATTTAATTTTTCCATTTCTAGTTTTAATTTGTCAATTTCGGTTTGTAGTTTTTCGTTATTATTATAATAATTGTTGTTGCCGTGATAATTTTCGCCAATTTGATAAACGACATTTTGACCATCTAATTTTAATAATTCAAACAATTTCACCCCAAATAAGCCTGCGATTTCATCCAATCGTTCAAGACTGGGCATGCTTTTTCCTGTTTCTATTTTGGCATAGCCGTTGCGAGTTAGCCCCAATTTCTCTGCCATTTGTTCTTGTGTCCATTGGCGTTGTTCTCGAAGTTCACGAATGGTGTCAAAATCAATCATAAAAAACCTATTTTTAATAAAAGACTACTGTCAGTTGGCAGATGTAGAGTGTGGGTTGGTTTAACTTTTTAGTAAATTATTGTAACATATCAGAAATTTTTTGACAAATTAAATTCCATTAAAATGAATGATATATCCCAAGTCATCTCACTGCTAAAAAGGCATACAAAGATCATTGGCAATCAGTTTATTATCTCTGACTACCAACATCAATCCATCTGGTCTTCTGGTGTGTTAGAGGAAGTCTCTTATCTGCTTTTGATTGCTTATGTCAATCTGATGCAAAGTGACGGTATGGATACTCATAAACGAGTATTGATTGATAAAGTGGTTGATGAATGGACAGGGATAATAACTGGTATTTTAAATCATCAAAATACACCACAAAATAAAATGATGATTAAGCAAAGATTAAATGAAAAATCCATCAAATATACACCCATTATTGATCAAATGCTTGGCGAGCGATTAGATAATAATCCTGATGACGAAGTATTTTATAAATATGAACTCTATGAATTGTTTATAGAAGAAATTAAAGACAATTTTAATACTAGATTTTGCCAAAGACCCGAAGATGGCTTGGCAGGGGCAATGGATTTTATCAATTTGTCCGAAGATAATAATATCATTTGCCAAGAAGTTTTTGATGAAAGATCGGTGGTGATGTTATCACTTAAATATGATGATGTTGATGAGATTAACGAACACGATAAGATTGCCATCACAAAAAATCAAAATAAAAAAGACATCAGAAAGCGAGCTTTGGTGATAAGAGATGGTGTCGTGAATTTTTTGACAGAATGTGCTTATCAAGTTACACAAAAAGGCGGTAATTCAAAAGAAAACTTTTATGACAATGACGATATTCAAGATGAAGATGGTAAAAACAAGGGATCTCAGCTTGGATTATTTTTTATGCCTGCTATTATGACATCTTTATTATCAAAGCTGTTATTTAGTGCTGGTATTATTTTTGGATTTATAGCTACTTTATTGACATTTGGAGTTTGTTCGGGTTGCTATTCTTATACTTATGAGAAAGTACAATCAAACAAATTTATTAAAGAGTTTTTCGCTATTTTATCTGGAATTTTTGGGTGTATTTTATGGGTTGTTTTTTTATTTTTTATTGCTGATATATTTGATTATAAGCAATCAAGTCATAATGTGAAATCTAACACAACATCTCAAAGTGTACTCAACGATCAAAATACACAAAATGTCAATATCTCGCCCAACAACATTCAAACAGCTAATACCAATAACGAGCCACCATTAAATCCACAGCTTATTTTGGCAGAGGCTCAAAAAAGATATGAAAAATCTGTTACCAATATCAATGCGGTATGGAACAGCCTACACCCAAGCACCCAAGATTTTTTGCGAGCAGAACAGCGAGCGATAAATAAAAAACGAGAGGCTGATTGCACCGCCTACGGCAATAGCCAAAGTAGCGACAAAGATTTGGCAAAGGCATATCGTTATTTATGTGAAATTCCAAAGTTAGATGAACGAGCAGACTATCTAAAAACACAAATCAATACGGTGGTAACACCACCTGAACCTAAAAATGTTGGACCTGCTTATTATCAAAATCAGCAAAGCAGTCAAAATGGCTATCATTTAAATGATTTAATCAATGATACGGTTAAAAAATCTTTATTATTTTTAGATAGAGACAGTGCCAGTTATGATGGGTATAGTCATAAATTAGAAAGTCAGGATATTACTTATGCCGATGTTAATAATGATGGTATCAAAGATGCGGTAGTGGCACTTCGTTATTGCGAAGTGGCAAATTGTCATATGACAACCAAGTCATCAGAATTAGCGGTATATTTAGGAGTTGGTAATAATCAGTATCTTTATGGTGATATTCGTACGCTAGGTATTGATTTAAGTATTAGGGTAGCTCATGATGGTGTGATTAATACTCAATCCAAATATTACAGCGAACACGAAGACCCTGCGTGTTGCCCATCCATGGTGATTAATAATAGTTTTGTTTTTAATCATAGTAAGCTAAACGAGATTTATTAATATGAGAAATATAATTGGTGCGATAATTGGCGGTATTTTTCTATTGCTATTCGTCTTATTTTTATATTTAAATAATGGTCAGTGGTTATTTAAATATTATAAGGTAGATGGCATTTGACTGCTCGGACAGTCAACAATATTTATATTACCATTTTTTTAGTGATGGCATGTCGTATGTTATCAAATCTAGCAAAGATGGTAAGGCGGTAGACATGGCAAAATATGACTATCAGATTGTTTTGGGTCGTGATCTTGGTGGTGGGTTTTGGCAATTTCCAAAGCCATATTTTATCACCCCAATATTTTCCACTAGAAAACTGGATGATGATGAGATGGCGGCTAAGATAGAATATAAGCTTATCAATAAAGTTGGCTATGGCTTATCCGACAGTACTTTCGGTAGTATCGGTAGTCATGGCTATAAAAAATCATTTTGTCAGAGAGGCATTTAAAAATAAATGGTGTTACTTGTCCTGCAACTGTCATTCATCCCATGCAATTAGATTTAATTACCAATCTTTAAGGAGATTTTATGAAAAAATTTTTCTTAGCATTAACGGCATTATTTTTGATAAATAATGCCCATGCTTATGAGATTAAAAATATCTGTGCCAAATATATGACCAATTATAGCTGGTCAAAATCCTATCAGGTGCAGACGCAGATTTATACAGGTCAAGAGTTAAATCAAGCCACAGGCAATCCCTTTTTTGGCAATTATGACATGTTTAGTCATTATGCGGTGATTTGGTGGGATAGGGGTCAAGCCAGTATTATTAAAATCAATGATATTTATGTTGCTGGCGGTATGTTATTTAATACCAATGGCATAGACCAAAATGGTAGACAATGGCAAATCTCTGACAATAGTTATGGGTTTTGTTATTGATTTTTAAAATTTTTTATTTAGGAGCTTTTATGAAAAAGTTAATGTTAGCAGGTTTTATTTTGGCAAGCAGTCAAATGGCGGTGGCGGTGAATTGGATAAATGCTAATGCAAATAGCGTAGCAGATAACGAAACAAATTATATTGATTTTGATAGCATTCAAGGTTATTATTTTAATAACTCTGATAAAGTCAATTACTACATCACTGCTTGGGTAAAAGCAGTGTATCCAACATTACAGACATTAGAAGAAAGTGGTAACAAATACAAAGAAAGTGTGCATTTGTATTATATAGACTGTAATCGCAATAAGGTATTTAATAGTGAAGTTCATTTTTATAATGCATCAGGCATTGCGGTCAATGGAGCAAAACGACATATCAATACCTATTCTTTTGATTCTTGGGATGAAATAATCCCTGGTACTGTCAATTATTACCTTACGAAAAATATTTGCTCAATGTATCAATCCAAATAATACTCATCAAAAATAAGGAAACCCTATGAAAACCCTATCCAAACTCACTTTATCAACTTTATTATTATCCACTCTCACCGCCCATGCCATGTATATCCCCAACTTATTCGGTGCTTATGAGCAAGGGGCGAGTCGTGCCAGATATGAAAATGCCCAAGATGCGTATTATTATGAAGAGTTAAGACGACAGCGGTTAGAAAGACAAAGGCTAGAACAAGAATTGGGCAGACGACTTGAAAGATATGAGCAGGCACAAGAGCCCAGACTGTATGTGCAAGTCATCAATCAAAAAACAGGCAAACCCAAAGGTCATATGAATCTATCCTTAAAGAAAAATGACATGCTGTGTTGGGCGGTTACCCCTGTCAATGGCTCTCAAACTTATGAAGTCAGCGAGCTATTTACCATGCCAGTTCATACAAGCTTTACAGGCAATGCAGGACAAAATGACAATAATCAATTAACCAGCAGCGTACAAACAAGCTCAAATACCGCCAAATTTGCCAGACAAATTTACGCCACCCAAAATCAGCTAGATGCTTGTTGGTTTTTTGCCGCCAATACCCTAAAAGGCATTTATCATATCCGAGTTGGGGTGGGGGGTGCTGAGTTTGGCACGCAGTCGTTTAAAGTGGTTGATTAACTGTTTATAAAATAAACGCATTCATATTTTTATCATTTTATTTATATAATTTATTCGGATTGGTATTAGCATGTTTAAGCAGATTTGGTATTTTTTGACCTTTAAGATTTATCAAGGTAATTTATTAACAGCAGGGGGTGCAAATTACCTGACGGTCATCTCGGTGATTGTTTTTTGGCGGCTCTATCAGAGGGTTTTGCTTGGGGTCATTTTGGCAGTACCTTTACACCTGACAATCCTTATTTGGGGGGTGTGGTACTTGGGTCGTTTATCTTTATGCTGTTTTGGTTTTTTGACCGCACCATGGTAACCCAAGACATGATGACCGAAGAACATGCCAAAACCTTAGACGGTGAAGATTATGTTCCCAATTTTTGGGAAAAATACAAACCTTATTTTGTTTTTGTGGCACGCTTGGGCATTGTCATCACATCGCTTATTATCACCGCACCTTTTTTGACGCAGCTTGTGTTTAAAACTGACATTGAAAATGAGATGGCAATCCAATATCAAAATAGCATCAATCAAGCCAAAGATGAAACGCTGGGAAAAATTGAAGAGAAAATTAATGAACAGCAAACCTACATTCAAAAATTGCACGATAAATTACAAAATGAGATTGCAGGTAAAAAAGGTTCAAAATACGGCAAAGGCCCTGTGGCACAAAGCATTCAACAAGAGATTGATGAGGCAAATACACATCTTGATGAATTAAAAACAAATTTTGAAAATGACAAATTAAAACTAGAAACCGCAATTGTCAATAATGATGAGCAAACATTAAAAAGTTTTGGCATTTTAATGGTAAAAGACAGTCCTATTTTTCGTGAAAATGCCATTAATAAATTCAAACAAGAACCTGCCTTTAAAAATACTCAATATGCTGTTGATGGATTTTTGATATTGGTGGGGGTTATTTTGATTTTATCTAAATTGTTGCAGCCAAAATCTTTAAAAATGTATTATTCTTCCAGATTACAAGAGGCGTGGTCAAGTTATGTCGATGGCAACTATGATGATTATCTGCCAGAGAGTGAAAAAAGCAGTCATATGGCTCATATGCCAATGCCACAAACTTTTGAAAATATCGCCATTCGCTATGCAAAAACCTTAGAAGAGCGAGAGCAAGATAATATCAAAAAAAGAGAGCAAAAAAGACAAGCCATGTTAGATGAAGAAAATCACATGAAAGCACTAAAAAATGGTGAAAAATCCCATTATGAACGCTATGCCAAAGAAGCTCAAAACTATGAATACCAAAACAAAGTGGTTAAGGACAAAAAACAAAGAATAGAAAAAGCACTCAAAGAAGCCTGTAACCAAAAAGAGCAGTTTTTACAAGAGAGTACACCGCAAAGAGAGCAGCTTAACATAGAAAAAAAGCAGGTTGAGGAGCTGTATTTTGAGGCAGAAAGATTGTATCAAAGTAAAGGAGAGGACAGCGAAGCAAGGCATAAAAGAATGCAGGAGGCCAATAAAAAATTGCTTGAATTACAAGAGATTGTCAATGATTTTGCCAACAAAGACAGAAACAGCCCAGAGCGGGTGCGTGCTTATATTGCCGCAGAGGAGGCGGTATATGCCCAAAGCCAAACCATTAAAAATATGAAAGATAATTATCTAAGTTTTGAGCGAGACATGAATATTCACAAACAAAAGGTAGATGACTTAAAAAAGCAACTCGATGACATCATATCAAAGCTGGATAGAATTTCTCAAATTGAAAAATATTGGAATAAAACCATTTTAAATTTGGAATTAAAGCAGATAGAGTTATTATCAAGTTTTTCTGACATGGAAACGCCTTATATCAAGGGTGATGAGGCAGAGATTGCATTTATCGCCGAACAGCACAAAAAAGAAGGAAAATACAAATACACTTATTATGTCAATAAAGATGATGAACAGGACAAATAAATGATTTATTTTTTAATGCTTATTTTCTTTGCCATCGGAGCATATTGGCAAAGCATCAAAAATAAGCCATTGGCTATTATTGTAATATTGTCTGTATTTTTTGGTTATGTGTTTTTAAATAAAAAAGAAAACCATCAAAGAGACCATTATTATCACACCCAAAAAAATAAAGTAGAAGATACTTCATCAAGTAAGCATTATGGTTATGACAATCAATGTACCGCCATTTGTAATGACGGCACGTGTTCTAAAAGTTTGGGCAGGCGTGGTGTTTGTTCATCACATGGCGGTGTCAAGCATTGGCTTAGATAGGCTTTACATGCGTGGGGATAAAATGCCCCATTCTTGCCCCTTTAATCGCCAAATATTCGGCATTAAATGGATTGACACCCACCAGTAACGGCACTCGCTCCACCACATCAATCCCCAGTTCTTGCAAATAGGCAAGTTTGTTAGGATTATTGGTCAAAAGTTTGGCTTTGGTAATGCCAACGTGTTTTAACATAATCTCACACATCTCATAGGTGCGTACGTCTGCTGGCAAGCCAAGCATGAGATTGGCGTCCAGCGTGTCATGCCCTTGGTCTTGTAGGGCGTAGGCTCGGATTTTGTTTACCAGTCCAATGCCACGCCCTTCTTGGCGTAGGTAGAGTATCGCCCCCGAGCCGTGAGATTGTATCATTTGCATGGCGGTGTTGAGCTGAGGGCCACAGTCGCATTTTAACGAGCCAAAAGCGTCCCCCGTCAGACATTCAGAATGAATGCGAATGAGTGGGATTTTGTCGGGGTCGGTGGACGGCAAGCCGACACTTAGTAAGACGTGTTCTTGACCGTGTTCATTTTCAAACGCATGAATGATAAAATCGCCATGCACGGTAGGCAAGTTGGCTTTGCTGATAAATTGATACAAAATTTTCCCCAAAACGTACAATGATGGGGCGTGCTGTCCTTATTGTGTCATCAATGTTGGCACGCCCTGATTAACTTGTGAATAAATTGTGAATAATTTGTGAATTAAATGGTGCTGCTATGGCAAATTAAAAGGCTATCTTGTAAAATAAACCACTCATTTAAGTTTAAGTTTGGCTTTGCCATCATCAAGTTTGGCATTATACCCCAAATTTGTCATGATTTAACATAACTTTGCAAAGATGACTTTTGAAAAATCAAAATCTGGAACACTAGCCTTATGCCAACCTCTGTTCACACCCCACGCACCTTTACGCACCTACCCATCTCTCGCCCAACGACACCACTTTTGGATAAAGTGAATTTACCCAAAGATTTAAAGACGTTAAGCACCGATAAGCTGTGCCAATTATCGGACGAACTCCGTGAATATTTGCTCTATTCGGTCGGTCAAAGTGGTGGACATTTTGGGGCAAATTTGGGTGTGGTAGAGCTGACGGTTGTTTTGCATGCCATTTATGACACACCTTATGATAAACTTGTGTGGGATGTGGGGCATCAAGCGTATGCCCATAAAGTGTTGACAGGTCGGCGTGATGAGCTTTTGCATATCCGTGCCAAAGGCGGTTTGACGGCATTTCCTGAGCGAGGTGAGAGTGAGTACGACACCTTTGGCGTGGGACATAGCTCCACGTCCATATCGGCAGGACTCGGCATGAGCCTTGCGAGCCGTATCAAGGGCGAAAACCGCAAAGTGGTGGCGGTCATCGGAGACGGGGCGATGACAGGGGGCATGGCGTTTGAGGCGATGAATGACGCTGTTCAGCAAAATGCTGATTTGACGGTGGTGCTAAACGATAATGACATGTCAATCTCGCAAGCCATTGGCGGATTTAGTCGCCATTTGGCACGTTTATGGCAACGTGGGCTGGCTTTTGACATTGATAAGCATGGCAATATCTTGATGATAAAGCGTGAGATTAGCCCTGATGACAGGCGGGTTCGCCATTATATACACATGGCAAATGGGGCAAAAGAAACCCTAGAAAAAATCCCTGCCAAACTCGGTGGCAATCTTGTGCAAAACATTGGCAATCTCTTTGGTAAAAATGCCCCGCCCATGCCCTTGTCTGATAAAATCGCTGAAAAAGTGCATGACCATATTTTCCCTGATAACCTATTTAAGGCGATTGGTTTTACCTATCTTGGGCCCTTTGATGGACATGATTTGCCAAAACTTTTACAAGTATTTCGGCGCACCAAACAGTTAAAAGGGGCGGTGCTGATTCATGTGCATACGGTTAAGGGTAAGGGCTTTTTGCCTGCTGAGGCTGACCCCATTACCTATCATGCCATTGGTAAATTACCCAAAAACGAGCCGCCAAAAACTGATAAAACAGACCCTGCCTCAAAACCCCAAAAGTACTCGGACGTATTTGGGCGGTGGCTTATGGATAACGGCACAGACGAGTGCATGGTTGCCATTACCCCTGCCATGAGTGAGGGTTCGGGGATGGTGGCATTTGCCAAGGCTTATCCTGATAAATTTTTTGATGTGGCAATAGCCGAACAGCATGCCGTAACCTTAGCAGGGGGTATGGCGACAGGTGGATTAAAGCCTGTGGTGGCGATTTATTCTACCTTTTTACAACGTGGCTATGACCAATTCATTCATGACATTGCCTTACAAAATCTGGATGTAACTTTTGCCATAGACCGAGCGGGACTTGTGGGCGAAGATGGTGCAACTCATGCAGGCGTGTTTGATTTGGCGTATTTGCGTTGTGTGCCAAATGTTGTCATTGCTGCTCCAAGCGATGAACATGAATGCTATCATTTGCTTAGTGCTTGTTATGCCTATCAAGGCACAAGTGCCATTCGCTATCCCAGGGGTGTGGGTGTGGGGCGACAGATTATCAAGGACAGTGATGAGAGTTTCGCCATTGGTCGGGCGAGGGTGGTATGGCAATCAGACGGTTTTATCGCCAAAGATAAAAAAGCATCAGACAAAAAAATCGCCATGCTTGCCTTTGGTACACGCCTACATGACACTCTGTCAGCAAGTCAAACATTCGCCCAAACGACAGACACGCCCATGACGGTGGTGGACATGCGGTGGGTCAAACCGCTTGACAATGAGCTGATAGATGAGCTTATCGGGCAGGGCGTTACGCATTTTATCACAGTAGAGGAGCATCAGCGTATGGGTGGGGCAGGCTCTGCGGTGGGCGAGTACTTGGTAAGTGTGGGCTATGGTGGTTCTCTTGTGCAAATTGGTATTGATGATGTGTTTGTTGCCCATGGCAGTCATGAAGAGCAGTTGGCGGAATGTGGGCTAGATGGGACAGGGATTTTGGAGTGGTTGAATAAACCAAAAAGATAGATTGATTTAAAAATTTTGTATAAAATAGCAATCCAATCAATTTGTTTTACAAAGGTGTGAATAAATGAACTGTCCTGAAAAACCTGTAAAGGGTTTTAAGATTGAGCGTGTGTATTAAATGCGATAGCAAAGAAATGATGGAAATTGCGAAATTCAAAAAGAAGTCGGTTAATGCAGATGGTAGCAGTTGCTACACCATTCAAGCCACTTGCCCAAAATGTAACTATGTCAATGGAGAGTGGAAGCCTATGTGGTGGGACTTTTATGAATTAGGTGCAATGCAATGGTAGTTAAAGTATCTGGCATTGTTAATTACCCACGCCCAAAATAGATTTGTCGGGGCAAATCATATTTACCCTGACAAAATATCATCTTTTAAAAAACCACAAAACCCAATCATCTCTTATCGTCTAAATGCTCTTTTGCCATATCACGCATTTGTTGACGTAAATCATCATTATCCAGCACTGATTTGTCAATCAGACCATCCAAGTGTTTTTGATGGGTTTTGTCAAAATGTTGGTCATCATCGTGTTTTTGTACCATAAGGTCAAAGATTTGACGGCGACGTAGGCGTTCTTCTTTGATGATGTGGCGATTTTTTATCCAAGTGGTTGTCAAGACCAACAGCATGAGCATGCCAATATAGCCCAAAATCGGAAATACAGTCGCCACGAGTGTTTTAAAGCCTGCAAAACTTAGCCCAAAACCGACCGCCACAAAGATGACCATGAGCTTTTTAAAGCGAACATCATCCGCTCCTGAAAAACGTTTTGCCAGTGAATAATACAAACTGATGGCGGTATTAAAAATCATGCCAAAAATGATGATTGACATGAATGTGCCAAAGATGGGATGGATTTGGGCGACTAAGGCTTGCATGGGAATGGCAACTTGACTGGCAAGCTCAATGTTGGCAAGTAAGATAAAGGCGGTGCAAGTGGTAATCACGCCAATAATAGCTCCACCAATCAGTCCGCCTCGCCAACATACATCTCATTACCGCCCAGCACAAAGGACATCGCCGCCGCTGCCATGATACAAATGGCATAGTAGTTGACGACTGACACCCAAATATTTGGCAGAGCCTTTGGCAAGGTTTTGGCAAAACCATCTAAGGCTACCCAATCATAAGATTTTCCCCAAAATGTATAAATGGCAAGCAACACAATAATTCCCACAATGATGGGCGTAAATACACCAATGGCTTGGGTAACACGTTCAAAGTTCATCATACTCACAACGACGACCAACACCGAGCAGAGCAATGCCCCAACCCATGTGGGCAGACCAAACTCTTGGTTTAGATTCGCCCCAGCCCCTGCAATCATCACAAAGCCCAGCACAAATCCACTCAAAATCAGTGAAATATCCAACAGGCGGTACACCAATTTGCCCGTAATTCGCTCTAAAACCGCACTGTGTTCACGAGCTCGGTAGTATGAGCCGAGTGTCAAAATAATCCGCCCAAAAATGGCGTGTAAAATGCCAACAAGCACCACACCAACCAAACCAATTGTACCAAAATTGACAAAGTACTGAAAAACTTCTTGACCAGATGACAGTCCTGCCCCTGTAACCACACCGACATATGCCAATGCAATCATGATAATGCGTTTGTAATTCATAAAAAACCTTAAAAATTTACATGCCCCAAAACTCTACATAAAACTGTGATAAGCAAAGATTTGCAAAGCGGGTCTGGGTTGCAAATCTTGACAAAATGAGCGTTTTATGGTGGGTTATCTATCATAAAAAAATATGAAATTATAACATAAAATGATAAAATAGGGCAAATTAAGCATAAATTAGCATCAATCTGTTGCATAAAATGGCATGGGTGCTGGTGCTGAATAAAAGTCTTGGTATTGACGAATAAAGTTTGATAAAATCTGTTGTTATTGGCTGTTTGACTGATTTGGTCATGCCATTTGTACCACGCCACGTTTTATGTACCACGCCACTTTTACGCCACTTTTATGCCATTTTACTCATGTCAATAATCAAACCCCCTTTGCTGTGCCTGCCGATATTTGTTTTGTTAATGCCTGTTTTGGGTGCTTATCAAATGGCAATGGCTCATGACTGTGTCATGCCCAAAGTCAGCGATGAATATGACGGCGTTGAATGTGTGTTAGATGGACTCATCAAAGTTGCCCAAAATGGCAAATATGGTATGATGGATGACAGAGGGATTATTATTGTGCCAATCATGTTTGATGAAATTGGTCAATTTAACCATCAACTGGCAAGGGTAAAATACCGAGAAAAATTTGGTTTTATCAATCATCAAGGACTGCTGGTTGTACCACTAAAATATGATGATGTGGGGTTTTTTAAAAATGGCACGGCATTGGTTCGCAGGGATGATGAGTATTTTATGGTGGATGGGCAGGGTCAAAGGGTGCTAGATGAGACACCTGTCATGCCAATACCTGATACGGTCGATGTGCCTGCCGTGGATTTGGCTCATGAACTGCTCTCTGGTGAGCCTGTGATACCAGAACCAAGTTACTAGGTTAATTTGGCAAGTGGCAAATTTTGGTCGCAATTTTGCCCATTTTGGGCTATAATGGTCGTCTTTGCATGATGAATGCAAAAGCATTATTTAAATTCAATAAACGTTTGTAAGGTGTGTTATGGAACCTATGGTGGTGATTGCGTCCGAAGTGGCGAAAAAAGTCGGTTATGAGATTTTAAAGGCTCATGAGAACCGTCATCGTATTGATTTGGGTGTTGAGTCCAAAGGGCTTGATGGCTTGGTAACGAAGATTGACCGTTATGCCGAAGAGCTGACCATTTCTTTGTTAAAAGAAAGCTATCCTAAGCACTCATTTTTGGGCGAAGAATTTGGCTTGCAAGAAGGCAAAGGGGCGGATGCTGATTGGTGCTTTGTCATTGACCCACTAGATGGCACACAGAACTTCGTGCATGGCGTACCGCATTTTTGTGTGTCTATCGGCATTCAACATAAAGGCGTGACCGAACATGGCGTGGTCTATGACCCTGTGCGTGATGAGCTGTTTACTGCCAGTCGTGGACGTGGGGCGAGATTGAACCAGCGTCGTCTGTCGGTCTCAGAGCGTACCACGATAGCAGGCGGACTGTTCACCACAGGACACCCTTACGAGCGTATGACGGGCGAGACTCGCACGAGCTTTATCCGTCAGCACTTTGCCAGTTTGGCGGTGATTTGTGAGCAGGGCGGACAGGTTCGTCGCACAGGGTCGGCGGCATTGGATTTGTGCTATGTGGCGGCAGGGCGTTTTGATGGCTATTTTGAGATGAGTATCAAGCCGTGGGACGTGTGTGCAGGCGAGCTGATTGCCAGTGAAGCCAGAGCGGTGGTGGTTGACCACAAAGGGGCAAACAACGCCATGCGTACAGGTTCGGTCTTTGCCTGTAATGCCAAACTGTTAAAACCACTCATGCAAGCGGTCATCCCGACATGGGAAAATGCATTGGCGTGATAAGATATTAACATTATATTAAAAAATCAAAAAACCACCAAACAAGGCATTTGGTGGTTTTTTTGACTGGACTAAGGCATGCCCATCCTAAACTGATGAATATTATTTAACCAACTCAATCACGCCTTGGGCTTCATAATTAAGACGACTTTCACCGCCTTCATAACTTTGGGCAGAGACCGAGCTTTCGGGTGCTGCAGCCGCAGCATACATCATGGGACTGACACTAAAACGACCGCCAGCATTATTCAAATTCACTTTTACAATTCTATAATCGCTCGCCCCAAAGGCGGTGCTGATGGTTTTGGCTTCATCGGTGAATTTTTGGATGGTTTGGGCTTTGAGTTCATTTTCTACCGCCTTTTGGGTAGCTTCGGACACGCCAAAATCAAGACTGCTAAGCGTCATAAAGCCTTGTAGCTCAGCGATGAGTTCACTGGCTTCTTCGAAGTTTTGGCTTTGGATGTTGACTGATGATGAGCCTGTAAAGCCATTGATTTTGCCTTTGTTGTCATAGCGTGGGTAGGTGTGATGGCGACCTGTGGTGACTTTGACATTGGGGTATTTTTGGGCGATGGCTAGGGCTTTGTTGGCGGTGGTGTTTAAGGTATTTGCCAACGTTTTGGCATTGGCGTTGTTCGCTGATTTAGTGAGCGTGGCAGTCAGCTCATCGTTGGCGATAGTTTTAGCAGTCTCGACATTAAAGCTGATTTGGTTGTAGCTTTGGGCGTGGGCGTGAGTGCCTGCCAGTGCCAGACCGAGCAGTAAAGGTAGTGTGAATGCACGCATGAGTGACTCCGTGATAGAATATAACATAAAAAACCAACTTATTGTAATACAGTTTATTCTTGATTGTTGTGCTAATTTGTATCTGATTATTGCTTTTATTTAACAAATAGTGTGGATTTATTTTTTAAAATTATTTGTGGAGTTTGAGTGTTTTTAAACTGATAAAATCCAGAAAATTTTCTTGCATTTTTTAAAAATTCATGTATAATTACTCTCGGCTTCATCGGTAGCTTCGCAACTTTGATTTATGAACCCCGCCAGGACCGGAAGGTAGCAACGGTAGTAATCCCAAAGTGTGCCGAAGATGTGCTGATGAAGTCATTTTTTTGCCCAAAATTTGGCAATTCTCTTTTTGTAATATATGCCCCAATCCTAACTTAAAATTGTAATTCTATTGATTATTAGTTAATTATTTTGTAAGTTGTAGGGGTGAATTGCAATTCGCCCTTGATAAATCAAGCATCTATATAGTTGAGAATGGGGTAATCTATCCTATACTATTCCTTTGCTACATTCCTACGCATAATCTTCACCAATTATTTTTAAATCTCTCAATGTCCCGACGCTGTTTTTTATCAGGCTTGGTGGACGGTCTGGCAAGGTTTTGTAATTTGCGTTGCTCGGCAAAAAACTCTCGGGTGGCAATGCTCTCGTCTGTCTCATCGTACAGCGTTTGGGCAATGGTGGCATTGCCCCGATTGTCCGATAAGGCTTTGATAACAATGGTTTTTTGTTCTTGGACGCTGGCATGACCTTGGCGAATGGTTAGGGTGTCGCCCACTTGTAGCTCTTTGCTTGTTTTGATTTTTTGACCGTTCATGTGGACTTTTCCGCCTTCTATCGCTTCTTTGGCAAGGGTGCGAGTGCGAAAAAATCGTGCCGCCCATAGCCATTTGTCGGCACGGACTTTATTTAGGGTTTGGGGTTCTTGATTGGCGTTTTTGTTTGTCATAAATTGTCTCAACTATTTAAATAGGGCGTGTTGAATATTGGTATTTGCAATGAAAAATGCCTGTTTAAAAAAGCAGGGGAATCGCACGTTTTTCAAGGAAAAAACGCAGGTTGATAGTCATTCTATCAGACAAATTTTATTATGAAAAACAATCCGACCACTTAATTTTAAAAATTAAGTAAAAAATCTTAAAATCACACAGTTAAGTGGTCGGATAGCTATTTTTCATGCAAAAATTGATAAAAGCGTTCAATGTTCATCTTATTTTATAAGAATGTTATCAATGTTTAACACGCCCTAAGATGCAGTCCCAATTCTATCATTGTAGAGCGTACATAATCAAGCTCAATAAATTCTTGTTCAAGGCGTATTTGATTGTTTTTGAGATGATGAAATAATGCCAACTGTACGTCATTTAATCCTGTTGGTATATTTTCTATGCTTTTTGGTTCGGGAATGATTTTATGGCGATGGGCGTTTAATATATCGTAATTCATCAGTATGGGCGTAATGTGAGATTGGTAAGTTTGCGCTTTTGCCAATATCGCCATGCCCCATGTGTCTATATCGCCCCAATAATAGAGTTTTTTGTGTTGCCATGATTTATTTTTTAACCATGATAGATTATTGCCCGCCCCTAATATCACCAATGTATTTTTTAGTGTTGGCAATTGTTTTAGACTGTGTTTATTTTCAACGATTAAAATATTATCGCAAATAATTTTATCAGGGTCTAATTCATGGTGGGGAGCATAAATCTGTGAAAATGGCAAATACAAAGGCTCATCACAGCATTCGGATAATAACAGCCAATGGGTGTTATTATCCACGCCCAAAAAATGGGCAAGACCCACGCTTTTTACTTCATTGGCAAATCTTAATTCCAATAATTGCTCAAATAGATAAGTATAACGCTCAAAAAATTTACTGTCAAAATGACTTTTGTAAAGATAATGTTTTTCGGATTCTGCACAACGATTGATAATGGTATTGATGTCAAAACTTCTTAATGAATATCCTGCCATGATATGTTTGTCAAGATATTTTGCTAAAATAATAATGCTAACCATGGTGTCCACGGATTCATCATAGTATTTATCAGAAGTGATGATTAAGGTTAATTGATGAAAGGTTAAATCATCATGTTTAGATAAATGATGTTTGATATATTCGTGTTCTAATAAATCAATTACCCATGATAATTGTTTGGCGGTTTCTGTCTGTCTTGTTTTTAATAAAAAAAGCCAGTCTTGATAAGAATTAAGTTGTAGATAATCAGGATAATCTACATTGCCTAAGGATTGATATTTTTTATTTTGCCAAATAAGTGCGATATTGCCATGATTTAAGATTTCTTTTTCAAAATTATGCCATATGATAAAATGCTCACGCACCATAGCCAAATGATTTTTTAAATCATTGGCGGTTGGCGTACCAATCTTGATGGTTATGGGATAATGATGATTTAATAGTCTGTCTATTCTTTTGGATTTATTTTGCCAATCTTTGTGCAGAATATTGATAATATCATCAGGGCTTTTTAAACGTGTCATGATTGTTTTTCCTGATTTATTTTATCGGCTTCTTGTTGTAATCGCTCCCAAGAATAACTTTGAATACTGGCATATTTACCCAATCTGTGTACCAATATCGCACTTTTGGTATATTGTCTTAATAGTCGCATTTCTTTATTTGGTGTAACAAATAAAGGATGTAAGCCAAATGCCCAAATTGCATTCACAATACGCCCTGCAACCACTTGCGAGCTTTTTGAAAAGGCTTCATCCAAAATAATGGTGGAGAATGTAGGTAGGCTCATGCCTTTTGGGTTTAGAGCATAACTTAAAGATGCGGTTAAAACATAACTGGCGATGATTTCTTTTTCACCGCCACTGCCACGCTGTGAGCCAACAAAACTGCTCAATTCAGTATCATCCATTCTGGACATGACCGAAATAGAAAACTGCAATCTAAACCGTGCATCCAATAAAGAGCGTGCCGATAACGTGTGTTTTTTATCCACGGCTTGACTTAATAAATCAATGAGCTGTTTTAGGGCTAAATAATGCCCTTCGGTATTATCAGTTTTGATGTTTAAATAAAAACCTTCCAATTTCTTTTTGGCTTGCTCAAATTCTAATAAAGACTGATGAATAACAGGCTTAGTATTTAATCTTAAATATTTATTTTTATCAAAATCCACACTTTTTAATACATGATTTAATTTGTCAATACGCTCTTTGATGTCGCCAACTTGATATTCAATGGCTTTTAATAATTGTCCTACGCTGTCGGTAGATGACGATACCAGATATTCATTAAACTTTTTCTCCTGAGTGGGCAAGCCTTCGCTTTCTAAATAATCAAGCCGTGTCAAATACTCAGGCAAATCAATCATCTGTGTGCCACATTCGCTAAGACTGCCTGTATCTGCATTTTTGGCTTTTCCCATTTGTGAGACAATGCTTTTTTCATATTCATTTTTTTGGCGTTGATAATCGTCTTTTTGATGATTTAGTTTTTCATAAGATGCCAATCTTTCCTTGTCAATATTGTGAATATTGTCTTTATTGATTGGCGGGCAATACTCTTTTAAGGTGATAAAGTTTTTGTGAGTGATGATTTCTTTCATATTGATGTTATTAAAGAAATGGCTAATTTTATCAATCTCTTGGGTGTATTTTTTGATGTCTTTTTCATTTTCTTTTAACTCTACCGTGATGTCTGTAATTAGATTTTCTTGGTTGTTAATTTCATGGTCTAAGTCATCAATTTGTCTAATTAATTTTGCCAAATCGCTATCGGGTTTGGTTAATTCTTGATAATGACGATTGAGATTATTAAGTGTGTTTGATAATGAAATAACATCAATATCATCAAATGCCATGTCTTTTAATAATATAATGCTTCGCTCTTTATCATTTAATTCTTTGATTGCATCGGATAAATTCTGATATTGTTGATCGGCTATTTTGTATTCATCAGTTGATTGTTTTAATTTAGTGCTTAATTGATGAACCAAATTTTTATTATCAAATCCTGTTAGCCAATCATCTTTTAGGGATTTTTAGTCTTGTTTGTCAAAATAATGTTTTTTATTGGACATCAAGCCTTCTTTGGTCATGGCGTGTGGGGTATGTTGCAGGGCATTGGTATCATTCACACAATGCCTATCAATGTCAGTCAATACATGAAATACTGATAATGACAAATGGTTGTCTTTAATGGTTAATTTATAAATAAAGCTGTCATGAAATATCTCTTTGTGAGTGGGTGTATTTGTGGCACTAAATAAACGCACGTGCAAGCGGTTTTGGCGATGATTTACCCATGCCAATGCTGATTGTGTGAGATGTTCTGGCACAAATAATCTTAGGCGATGACTGCCTATGGCTCGCTCAATCGCCCCTTGCCATGCTTTGTCTTGCACTTCTATCAATTCTGCCAAATAATACAATTCATCACAAGCGATATTTAAATGCTCGGCAAGGCTCTCTTTAAATTTGATAAATTCTAAGGGAATATTAGATGTTTGTTTTTTGGCTTCATTTAATTGTGCGTTGATGTTTGTGATGTCATTTTGATGAGAGTGTCTTTTTGCACCGATTTCATGCAATTCTTGGGTTGTATTGTCAATGTTTTGACGAATTTGTTCTTGGATATTGGCTAATTGCTCTTTATTTTTCAAAAAGTCTTGTTGGCTGTCTTGATAAGTCAAACCAAAATAACGAATAAGCGAGAGATATTGCTTATGATATTTAGAAGTTTTATCAAGGTCTTTTTTGGTTTGCTCTATCTGTCTTTTTAGATGAGTAATGTCATTACCGCCTTTTTGATAATATTGGCTCTGCAATAACTCTTTTTGTTGTTTGGTATTTTCTTTTTCTTGTTCGGCGTGATTTAGTGTTATTTTTAATTGCTCATTATCTATTTTTAGTTCTTTTTGAATGTTATCATAAATACCATGAGCGTGATAGTTATACCAAATGGGCAAATAATCAATCAAAGCATTAATGTGCGTTATTTGATTGTCATTTTCTTGCCACTGTTTTTGTAGATTTCTAAGTGGCAATAAAGATTGTTGTTGTTTTTTGGCGGTTTGTACATCTTGGCGTATTTGACTTAAATCATCAAATTGCGTGATGATGTCATTAGCCTTTTCAAATAAAGACTCATCGTCTAATACCAATTCACGAAATATCTCATCAATGCTGTTTAATTGCTTTAAGCCCACGGTGCGATTTAATAATTTAAAGGCATTGTCTGATACATCAAAAAAGTTTTGGACTTTTGATAAATAACTGCTTTTGCTGTCAAATACATGAATATTGTCATGATTTTTAATCCATGCCTTAAAGCCACGTTTGCCACTTTGATGAAATTCTTGAATGTAGTCTTTTAAAGAAAAATCATCATGAGAAAATATCCATAAATCATTTCTGTCTTTGGCATGATTGCTGTTACTGTCTATCCAAAAAATGGCAGTTAGTTGGACGGTATTTTTTGGTTGGTTTTGACTAACAAAAGTATTATCGCCAAATAACTCTTGCTGATAAATTTGTGTTGATAAATCTGTCTTAATGGGATAAAAATAAGCACGAATTGCTGTTATGGTTTTGCCTGTGCGATTGGTGTCGTCTTTATCATCTGGATTGGCAATGCCACGAATATAACTCATCAAATCCCTATCGCTCTCATGTCCGCCTGTGGACGCAAGATTGTAATAAGGCTTGGCAACTAATAAAGTCATCAAGGCATCAATGAGTGTGGTTTTGCCACTGCCTGTTTGCCCAATAATCGCCGTGCCTTCTTTATCAATATGAGCGGTGTGCAATCCATAAAAACCGCCCCAATTATAGACATCTATTTGATGTAAAAAATAACTGCCATTATTCATCATATGCTCCATTTAGATTTTTTAATTGCATTAAAAATTGACCAAGATTTTCAGGATTTGCCAAATGGGCGATTAGGGGGCGAATGATAATTTTGCCTTGTTCGTCCATATCGCCAATAATGCCATAGTCTTTTAATTGGGATAATAAGCGTTTTAAAGAATCATCATCACTTTTTTCACTGCCACTATGGATAATATAAGAAAAATATTGGTTTTTTAGGTCATCAAAATCTGCCCAAACTGTATTTGTACCAACACCGCTTTGACTTTCTATTTCCACAAATTTTTTTCTTAAAATCGCCATTAATAAAGACTGGTGCAAGGTTAATCTTTGACGGCGAATAAAAGGGTGCGACCACATTTCATCATAAGACGATATTGGGCTATGTCTATTATTAACTGGATTGTCATCATGGTTATTTTCATCATGAGTTTCATGATTTGTCGTATCATCAATAATGATATCATAAATTTTTTGATAGACACCAACATAAATAACACCACGAATATCGTCAATGTGCATTGATAAATCCATGATGGACAAATAAGCATTGATAAAGTCTATATTGCCAAATAGCTGTTGATAAATATTGGGCTTTTGATGTTTTTCTATATAGCCATGTTTTAATAAATCTTGGATGGCATTTTTTAAGGTTTGGTTGGTATCATAAAGAAATTGCGTATCCATAATAATCCTTTTTTAAATATCATCTAATGATAATTCATCAAAATGGTGCTTTTGCAAGGCGATAACAGGTACTTTAAATTGCCATAATTCATCATGATTTGTATTGCGTTTTAGAATAATATATTCATAAGTGTCCGGTATGGATGATGTGCGACACGCCATTTCAATCCATAAAGCAATCGCTTCTAAATCGTAATTATCAGGTATGGGTAATTGTTGGTGTAAATCAGCAATGGATAAGGGCTTATCTGATTGGGATAATAAGGCTTTGGTTTTATCAAACCAATCTTGCCTGTCTAATCCGTCCAAGGCTTGCCAAAATGATGAATCTACGCTGTTTAAATCAATGCTTTGATTATCTAGATTTAATTGATGATTGTCATCTGTTTTATATTCATGAATTAAAAAACGCTCAATACTGGCAATTTTATTTAACTCAATGGCAATGGGTGGTAGATGACTTGGCGTGTGTTTGATGCTATTATCTTGCCAATCTATATTGAGAGCTTCTTTAAATATTTGATTTAATAAATCGCCGACCCTGTGATGTTCGGTTGCCAAGCCTGTTTGGATAAAACTTCTAACGTCTTTTTCCATATTTTGTTTGGCACGAATGACTTGACTGGCTTCTTTATTTAAAGAGCTAATTAGCGTGGATAAATTGAATAATTGAGTGGGTGTTAGGCTATCTTGGCTAATGCTATATGCTACCAGTTGTTTTATTTGATGATTGAGTTCGTCAATATGATTGTGTTGCAGAGCATGATTAAATCCTTGAAATACCCGACCTTCTGGCGTGCTAATTAGTTCATCATGATAATCCAATAACGTGTGAATTACCTGCCCACGATGATATTGTTCACGAATGACTTTTTCTCTTAGTTCTTTATCCATTTGCCGATAAGAATCTTCCACACGGCGAAAATCATGATATAGACTCATGGCAAGTTCATAGATATTTTGGAGCATTTCTTTGGATGAATGCGTATCTAATAATTCAAAATCGCCGTTTTTAACATTGGCTAATTCTTGATGTAATAGGTCTATTTGTTTTTTGAGATATTGTTCTCTTTCTTGTTGATTGGGATTTAGGCGAATATAGGCTTTTTCTATTTCTGATTGGACGGTTTGTAATCTTGACGCCGTAGAAGTCATGACGGTATCATCTTCTAAGCCTTTGATAAAATAAATGGCTTTTTGCAGGGCATCGGTTGCAAAAACTTCATTATCTCTTTCTATGATTAAGCCACGTTTTAGCCAATCTCTCCATTCTTGTTTGGCTAATGTGCGTGGGTCTTTATCAATCAATTCCTTGTCATGAATAAATTCATTAAAGCAATTGGTTAATAACTGCACCGCCATATCCATGGTGGGCGTTTGATTTTGGCTCATGAATAATTGTTCGGCACATGCCAAAATAATAGGAGCACGTTTGGCGGTTAATAATCGCCATGTGTCATTTCTTTGGCGTAATAAATGATAACGGCGTGATAGCGTTAAAGTGGGCGTATTCATGATAAGCGGATAATAAATGATTTATTATCATAGCATGATTGCATGATTTTGCAATGGCTAATCAAGGATTTCTATGACATCAAAAGTCTCAAACAACAGCCACATTTTATCATCAAATACCCCAAACCGCTCAAAAAATTCTTGATGAGCCGTCCGCCAAAAATCAAGCGACAAATTCCCTTCACCTTCTTGACGTGCCAACTTTTCATCCACATCACAAAAGCGAATGATGAATTGGGCGGTGTTTTGGATAACACAGCGTGGGCGGTTTTGTCCGTCTGTGATGACTTGCAGGCTACCAACAGGGCAAACTGGCTCGTCCAAATGCCAATGCAGGGCGGTGCAAGTAGCTCGCTTTTTGCCGTCTAGGACAAGCCCTATAAGCTCATCCGCCATTTGTGGACTGTCGCCAAATGACCAATGGGGCAGGGCGGTAATGTCTAAATTGTCGGTGCTATAGCAAATTCTATTCAAAATGCAACAAAGGTTTTCCGTTCGTGGTGAGCTTGTCGAACCACATGATAAGGAAAAACCGTTACCCTTCGACAAGCTCAGGGTGAACGGTTTTTTGTATAATTTTGATGTGAATTGAGTATAATATTGCCAAATTTGTCAAACATGGTTTTCCCAATTTAAAAAATCGCCATTAGGACAATCCCAATGGCAATCGTGATTTTATCAATTACATTTTCTCAACCGTCTTAATACCGAGTAAATCCAACCCCGTTTTTAAGGTCTTGGCGGTCAAATCCGCCAATTGCAGACGGCTGTTTTTGATGTCGTCATCTGCCGACAGTATCGGGCAGGCTTCATAAAACGATGAAAAAATTCCTGCTAATTCATACAGATAGCCACACAACACATGGGGCGTACCGTCTTTGGCGACTTGGCGTAGGGCTTCTTCAAATTGCAATAATTTGACCGCCAACGCTCGCTCTTTATCGTCCGTGATGACAATCTCGCCAGTTAGCGTGTCAGGATTTACCCCTGCTTTGGCAAAAATAGAACGCACACGGGTGTAAGCGTACTGCATATAAGGGGCGGTGTTGCCTTCAAAGTTGAGCATACTGTCCCAATCAAACACATAATCGGTCGTGCGGTGCTTGGATAGGTCGGCATATTTGACCGCCCCAATGGCAACCGCATCAATGAGTGCCGTCCGCTCATCGGCAGTTACGTCTGGGTTTTTGCTGTCTATCAAGACGGTGGCACGGGCAACCGCCTCATCAAGCAGGTCGGCAAGTTTGACCGTACCGCCTGTGCGAGTTTTGAACGGTTTGCCGTCTTTGCCAAGCATCATGCCAAAATTGTGATGTTCTAATTTGAACGTATCAGGCACAAATCCGCCAAGCCGTGCAATCGCCCACGCCTGTGCCATGTGCTGGGCTTGACGAGTGTCAGAATAGACAATGGCACGGTCAGCGTGCAAAGTGTGATAGCGGTAGCTTGCGGCGGCGATGTCGGTGGTGGTGTACAAAAATCCGCCGTCTTTTTTCTGAATGATGATACCCAATGGCTCGCCTTCTTTGTTTTTAAATTCAGGCAGATACACCACGGTCGCTCCGTCATCTTCTACCGCCACGCCTTTTTCTTTTAGGGTTTTGACGATGTCGGGGAGCATGGGGTTATATAGGCTTTCGCCCATGATGTCTTTGTCTGTTAGGGTTACGTTTAGGCGTTCGTAACTGGCTTGGTTTTGGCTCATGGTAATGGCAACGAGTTTTTGCCACATGGCAAGACAATACTCATCGCCACTTTGGAGCTTGACCACATAGCCACGAGCTTTTTCGGCAAAGGCTTCATCATTGTCATAAGTCGCTTTGGCATCACGATAAAAGGCTTCTAGGTCGGATAGCTCCATGTCGGAGGCGTTTTCGTTTTGCATTTTTTCAAGGTAGGCGATGAGCATACCAAACTGCGTTCCCCAGTCGCCCACATGGTTGGCACGAATGACGGTGTCGCCCAAAAATTCAAGCACACGCACCGAGCTGTCGCCAATAATGGTAGAACGCAAATGCCCAACGTGCATCTCTTTGGCAACGTTTGGCGATGAATAATCAATGACAACCGTCTCGGTGTGGTCGGACGTAATGCCCAAGCGGTCGGACGTGCGGGCGGTGTGGGCAGACTTGGCAAGAAATTCTTTGTCAAGAAAGATGTTCATAAAGCCCGGCCCTGCGATTTCTAATTTGTCGGCAATGCCGTCTAAGGCTTGGCTGTTTGCCAACTCATCAAGCACTTTTTGGGCAAATTCTCGTGGGTTGGTGCCAAGTTTTTTGGCAACGCTCATCACGCCATTGGCTTGGTAGTCGCCAAATTGGGGCTTGCCTGATTGCTTGATGACGGGGTCAGTACCTGTATCTGCCCCTGCGTTTATCATGGCGGTTTGTAGGTGGGTGTGAAGTAGGGATTGGATAGTCATGACGGCTCTTAAAAGTGATGTTAAAACTTAAAACGGGTTATTATACTAGAAATTTAGCGATTTGGGGAAAATCATCACAAAACCGCTTGGGGGACTAGTCTAGGCGTTTGCCTGTTTTGTCTATATAAAACGCTTCGCCGTTTAGTATTACTAAGGTATTGCCATTTTCAAAACTTTGAACCATATCATAGATAGCAGGCATGACCATGTTTCCTGACTTATCTATAAAACCCCATTTGCCATTCTGTTTTACTCCTGCCAAACCTTCTGAAAAATGCCAAGCATCATCATATTGAATAGGAATAACGATTTTGCCTGTTTTATCAATATATCCCCATTTATTATTTTGTTTTACTTTTGCCAAATCTTCTGCAAATCTGTCAGCAAAATCGTATTGAATGGGAATAACAATTCTGCCTGTTTTATTAGCAGCTCCCAATTTTTCATTTTTTTGTACGAATGCCAAACCTTCTGAAAAATGCCAAATAAAATCATACTCAAAGGGAAGGATTATTTTTCCTGCTGTGTCAATAACCCCATATTTACCGTTTTGTCTTGCTCTTGCCACGTTCTCTGTAAATCTTTCAATAAAATCATATTGAATGGGAATAATCACATCACCTGTTTTATCAATATAACCGTATTTATCATTTTGCTCCACTCTTGCCAAACCTTCTGAAAAATTCCAAACAAAATCATATTGCATGGGAATAACTATTTTTCCTGTTTTATCAATAAACCCCCATTTGCCGTTTTGCTCCACACTTGCCAAGCCCTCTGAAAAGCTCCAAACATAATCATATTGAACAGGGGTAACCACTTTACCTGTTTTATCAATAAAACCGTATTTGCCATTTTGTTCTACGATTGCCAAATTATCTTTTAAACAATCAACAAAATCATACCCTGATACCTTTGGCGTTTCACACGCCAAAGCAGATAAGGGCAAAAGAGATAGGGCGATGATAAGGGGGTTTAGAAGTTGTTTCATGATTTTATCCTTAGTTAGTTAATGCGTTTGCCTGTTTTGTCGATATAAAAGGTTTCGCCGTTTAATGAGACTTCGGCTTTGCCATTTTCAAATCCCCAAGAAACGTAGTCGTATTGAAAAGGTATGGCTATTTTGCCTGTTTTATCAATAAAGCCATATTTGTTATCTAATTCTACAACAGCCAAACCATTAACAAAAAGACCAGCAATCTGATATTTAAAGGGGACAATCACTTCGTCTGTTTTATCAATAAATCCCCATTTGTCATTTTGTTTAACGCTTGCCAAACCTTCTGAAAAATGCCAAGCATCATCATATTGAATAGGAATAACGATTTTGCCTGTTTTATCAATATAGCCATATTTATTATTTTGTTCTATGATTGCTAAGTCTTCTGAAAAATAGCCGACAAAATCATATTGAGCAGGGATAACCACGTTACCTGTTTTATCAGCAACACCTTGTTCGCCCTGTTGCCATACTGTCGCCAAACCACCCTGCAAGCAACCAACATCATACCCCACCACCTGTGGTCTTTCACACGCCAAAGCGGATAAGGGCAAAAGAGATAGGGCGATGAGAAGGGGGGTTAGAAGTTTTTTCATAATTTTATCCTTTTAATCAATGCGTTTGCCTGTTTTGTCTATATGAAAGATTTCGCCATTTAGTCTCACTGGGGCTTTGCCATTTTTAAAATCCCAAGCATAATCATATTGAATAGGAATAACAATATTGCCTGTGTTATCAATATATCCTCTCTTGTAATTTTGTTGTGCGATTGCCAAACCTTCTAAAAATTCCCCGATATAGTCATATTGAATAGGCACAACCACCCTGCCTGTTTTGTCAATATGTCCCCATTTGCCTTCTTGTTCTACATTTGCCAATCCTTCTGAAAAGCTCAAAACATTATCATAATGCATGGGAATAATGATTTGACCTGTTTTATCAATAAAACCCCATTTACCGTTTTGCCCTATGCCTGCCAATCCTTCTGAAAAATCCCAAGCATCATCATATTGAATGGGAATAACCACTTTACCTGTTTTGTCAATAAAGCCATATTTATTATTTTGTTCTACGAGTGCCAAGCCTTCTGAAAAACTGCGAGCATAATCATATTGAACAGGAATAACCACTTTGCCTGTTTTGTCAATAAAACCGTATTTGCTGTTATTTTTTGCAACCGCCAATCCGTCTTGCAAACAACCAGCTCCATCATACCCCGTTACCTTTGGCATTTCACACGCCAAAGCAGATAAGGGTAAAAGGGATAGGGTGATGATAAGGGGGGTTAGAAGTTTTTTCATGGTTATCGCCAATTAAGATAAGTTAGGAAAAAATAAGAGAAATCCTCCCTATCTTAGCGGATTTTGGGATAAGAGACAAGCCAAAATGTACCCACAAAAAACCCTGCCAATGGACAGGGTTTTGGGGTGTTTTAAGGCTTCTTTTTAATCAGCTTCTTAACGTCTGCTCGTCCGCCTTAACGACCACGCTCGGCTTTAATGGCATAAGTGGGGCGACTAGGGCGACTTTTAGGACTTCATCAATGGTCTCAACCGCTTGAATGGTCAAGCCTTCTTTGACGTTGTCAGGAATGTCGGCAAGGTCAGGCTCGTTGGCTTTGGGGATAAGCACGTGCTTGATACCGCCACGATGAGCGGCGAGCAGTTTTTCTTTTAGACCGCCGATTTTTAGCACCTTACCACGCAAGGTAACTTCCCCCGTCATGGCGATGTCGGCACGAATGGCAATGCCTGTAAAGGCGGATACCAAAGCGGTGGTCAGAGCGATACCTGCGGACGGGCCGTCTTTTGGCGTGGCACCTTCGGGCATATGCACATGAATGTCGGTGTCTTTAAACTTATCATAGCTGATACCAAAGCGTTCGCCCCCTGCTCGCACCACGCTCATGGCGGCACGGATAGACTCTTTCATGACATCGCCAAGCGACCCTGTAAAGACAAGCTCGCCCTTGCCCTGCATGGTGGCGGTCTCAATGGTCAGTAGCTCACCGCCTACCGAAGTCCACGCAAGCCCTGTAATCCGCCCAATCTCTGGCTCTTTTTCGGCAAGCCCAAAGTCAAAGGGCTTAACACCCAGATAATCAGCGATGTTGTCGTCCGTTACCGATAACGGCTCAATTTTTGTGCCTTTTTTGGGCTTAATGCCATAAGTCTCAACTTGCGAACGCACCGCTTTACGGCTGATTTTGTTAATCTCACGCTCCAAATTACGCACGCCTGCTTCACGAGTGTAGTGGCGGATAATGCTAAGCACCGCATCATCGGTAATATCCAGCTCATCTTTACCAAGCCCGTTTTGTTCTAGGGCTTTGGGGGTAAGATAATTTTGGGCGATGTTCATTTTTTCGTCTTCGGTGTAGCCGGGCAAGCGAATGACTTCCATACGGTCAAGCAGGGCTGGCGGTATGTTCATGCTGTTGGCAGTACAGATAAACATCACCTCCGACAAATCCAAATCCAAGTCAAGATAATGGTCATTAAAGCTGTTGTTTTGAGACGGGTCAAGCACTTCTAGCAAGGCAGACGCAGGGTCGCCACGATAGTCCTGTGCCATTTTGTCAATCTCATCAAGCAAAAACAGCGGATTTTTCACTTCTACTTTTGCCAAGGACTGCACGATTTTGCCCGGCATCGCTCCGATATAGGTACGTCTATGCCCACGAATCTCAGCTTCATCACGCACCCCGCCCAACGCCATACGCACAAACTTACGTCCTGTGGCACGAGCGATGCTCTCGCCAAGCGATGTTTTACCAACCCCTGGCGGCCCGACTAGGCATAGGATAGGGCCACGCAGTTTTTTGACACGAGATTGCACTGCTAGGTACTCAACAATGCGGTCTTTGACATCATCTAGTCCGTAGTGGTCTTTGTCTAGGGTTTCTTTGGCTTTATTTAGGTCAATAGACACCTTGCTTGCTTTTTTCCATGGAGTGTCTAGTATCCACTCCACATAGCCACGCACGACAGATGCCTCTGATGAGCTTGGGGGCATTTGCTTTAACTTTTTAAATTCGGTTTCGGCTTTTTTGCGGACATCGTCAGGCAAGTCAGCTTCTTTTAGGCGTTTTTCAAGCTCGCCATCTTCTTCGTCTGTTCCGTCATTTAAATCGGACAGCTCGGATTTAATCGCTTTCATTTTTTCATTTAAAAAATACTCACGATGATTATTTTCCATTTGCTTACGCACGGTTTCTTGGAGTTCATTTTCAAGCGACTGCTCGGCATGATTGCTCACAAAAAACTCGGTCAGCGTGTGGTAATAATCCATGATGTCGCCATTTTCAAGCAATGTTTGTTTCTTGTCAAGGGGCATGGACACCCGAGTGGCGATAAAGTACATGAGTTCGGTCAAGTCGCTAATCTTGCCTGCCACACGGGTAATCTCACGCCCGTTGCGTAAGTTTTCTTCGGCAAAGTTGGCAAAGAAATCCATCAATACCTTTTTGTGAGCGTCTTTGTCATCATCGCTGAGCGTGTCGGTAACAGCCTGTTCATGAAACACCGCCACAAAAGCGTTATGTGTCTCATCAATATCAACGCCTGCCACTTCGGCACGAGTCTGTCCTTCGATGAGTACTTTTAGGCAGTTTTCGTCAGCGTCGTGGGGCATGGTGCTAATGACCCTGCACACCGTGCCAAAGCGGTAGAGATTGTCGGTGTTAATCTCTTCTGACAGCGAGTCTTTTTGTGAGACCACAAGCAGATGACCATCAAAGCTCTCATCGGCAAGCTGTATGGCGTTAATGGACTGCTCACGCCCCACAAATAGGGCAATTTGCATGTGCGGATAGACCACGACATCACGCACGGCAAGTAGGGGTAAGGTTTGGTTATCAGACATGATAAACTCCAAATAAATTCTTATAATGTCAGCCTGTTATGGTGGCAGGCGTGGCAAATTGCAAGGCGATTGGGTGTTTTTCTGATAAAATGAGAGATAATTTGCCTAAATATTAGTCATATTGACCGTCCAAAGTACGCTTGTCAATATAAAAAGAATTTGCTATATTACAGTCAATTTAATGAATTAATATATGAATTTTAAAATTCAAATTAAAAAGGAAAAAACCATGCAAATCATTAATAAACCAACATCGGCTTATGTCGGTGCATCTTGGGCGGTGCTGGGTGTGCTTGGCTTTTTGGTTGGTCTGTGGAATGCTGAGATGATGTTAAACGAAAAGGGCTATTATTTTGCGGTGTTGGCATTGGGGCTGTATGCGGCGATTAGCCTACAAAAAACCATTCGTGATAAAGCAGAAAATATCCCTGTGTCGGGCATTTATTATGGCATTAGTTGGTTGGCGTTGGGGCTTGCGGTGTTACTGATGACCGTGGGTCTATGGAACGCCACTTTGCTACTTAACGAAAAGGGCTATTATTTTATGGCGTTTACCTTGTCGCTCTTTGCGGTGATTACCATTCAAAAGAACATTCGGGATTTGCAAGTGGTTAAGGAATATGAAAATCCTTATGAGCAGGGCGATGTCTTTTTGGAAAAAGATGATTTTTTAAAAGAAAAAGAGTAAGTGTTTTTGGTGTCTTATCCCATTCTGGCTTCTTATATAAGTGCTTTGTTTATCAAGGGCGAATTGCAATTCGTCCCTACAACCTAAAATAATTATCGAATAATCAATAAGTTGCTATTTTGAGTCAAGAGTGAATTATCTTACCTTTTCGCCAAAATATGCAAGTACCGCCCCATTTGCCAAAAAGGGTGCGTTTGGGAGTAGTTAAGTTCCATCGCCATAACATCATCAGGATTACCCAGTCCGCCACGTTTTAAGGGAGTATAGTCAGAGAACACTCGTATCCCTGATTGGCAAAGGGTGGTGTAGCCCCCGTCATCAAGCCATGATTTGACCGTGTCATAAGCGACAGGGTTGTTTGGGGTTAGGCTTTTGTTGTCGGCAGGTTTGGGGCGTGCTAATTGATAAAAATTACCCATGATAAGGTTGCGATAAATCATACTGGCAGGGTTATAAAAGCATAAAGACAAATAACCATCATCGGCTAAAAATTCATCAAAAAACGCCATGATTTTGGCAGGTTCGCCAAGCCATTCTAGGACAGCATGGCATAAAATCAAATCAAAGGTCTCACCCTGCAACCGTGTGGCAAGCTCTTGATAAGAAGCGGTGATAAAACGAGGTGATACGCCAAGTTTGCTTGCGGTGTTTTGGGCTTGTTGTATCATCTTAGTAGAGATGTCGCTGATGGTTGTGTCATGATGTGTGGCAAGGTTTAAGCTGATTTGAGCAAGTCCTGCCCCTACGTCCAACACCCGAAGTGGACGGTCGGGCAAATGCTCGGATAAGTCCCGCTCTAACACGGTAAGGCGGATTTGACCTTTTAGACCGCCATAGACTTTTTTGGCAAAATGGTCGGCAATGTCATTAAAATTACGGTCATTAAAATGGGGGTGGGGGACGGGCTGATTCATGATAAAAAATAATTTGGCAAATGGGTTTGGCGTGGTATAATGGCTAAGTTTTGCCTTGATGATACCGCCTTGTTGGGCGTCATTGTATCAAGTGGCGACCACTTTTTAAAGTTATTTTATAGGGCGTGTTGAAATTTTGTATTTGCAATGAAAAATGAGAAAAATCGTCCGTTTTTCAAGGAAAAAACGCAGGCTGATAGTTATTCTATCAGACAAGTTTTTGACGCAGAAAAACAAGATTTAGCCATTTTTCATGCAAAAACGATTAGTTTTTTCTAAAATATCTCTATGTTGTAAATAGTGTTATAAAAGTTCAGCACGCCCTAAGTAAATTTGAAACCAAATTTGAGATAAGCCATGAAAACATTTAACTATTTAGCCTGTGTGTCTGCCGTTGCCCTTGCATTGACTGGCATGGTCGGTTGCACCAAAAAAGACAGTCCCGAGCCACAGGCACAGGCAGAGATTGAAGTTGCGACCCCCGAAGTGGTTGACCGCCCTGCTGCGGTCTGTGGTGATGTCAGCCTAAAAAACCGTGTCGTCAGCCTTGTGCGTGATGAGCTTTATACTGCGTCTGTGCGTGGACTGGGCAATGGGGCGAGTGATGAGCTGTCATTGCAGTTAAAGGCACGCCTGTCGGGGCTGGACATTGACTTGCAAAACGTCAGCGAGGACGGTGGTGAGTGCCGTGGACAGCTTCATGTCGTCCTGCCTAACGAAGAGATTGCCTTTGCCAATAAGACGTTTAGCGGGGCAGGCGTGGCAAGCCTAGAAGAGCAAGCCATCGAAAAAGACGTGAGTCTCATGGGTGGTAACCGTCTGGTGGGAGATTTTGTGTTCCAAGCGGACGGTGAGGCACTTGCCATTGACAACAATACGCCTGTCATCGCACTGGCGTCTGAGACCATGGCGACAGCGGTGCGTTCGATGAATCGCCAAAACCTGGCCAATGCCAAACGTGAGACCGCCCAAATCGGCAAATCATCAAGCAACATCGTGCCTGCCCCCACGGTACAAATCCGCCCCGTGGAATTGCCATCGGTGCCTGAACCTACCCAGATACCAAGACCTGAGGAGGCGATTTTACAGCCTGAGGATGTCCCAAGTGGCACACCACAAAAGACTGAACCAAAACCTGAGCCTAAACCTGAACCCAAGCCAAAAGCAGAACCTAAGGCAGAGCCAAAAGCGGATTCACAAGCTACAACAGAGTCCAAGCCAACAGCCGAACCCAAAACTGAGCCTAAGCCTGAATCCAAGCCCGAGCCTAAGGCAGAAAAGCCTGCCAGTAACGAGATTACCATCGTTGAGACGGATGAGACTTACTAATCTTTTATGGCAAGATAAAAAACGGCAAAATACCCCAAAGCGATTTGGGGTATTTTTGTGGTGCTTTTTAAAGTCAAATATTCATCGCATTTTATAAATGTTATCAGTGGTAGGCACGCCCTAATAGCACCCATAAATGTCAAGGGTTGGTCTGCTTTATAAGTTTGCCTGTGGCGTCATAAAAATAAACCCCGTCTTTTTTAATGGCTTTGATGTATCGTGGGTCATCATCCATATCAAGGTCGGATGCAAAACCTGTCAAAAATGAATAAATAACGTCATATTCAAAAGGTAATATCACGTTGCCAGTGGTGTCTATTAGCCCCACTTGACCGCTTGATTTATAAAAATCAGGAGCGATGATAAAAAAATCCTTCCCTTGAAATACATTAATGTCATCCCTAAAAATCCCATGCTCATCGGGGTAGGTTAATTCAAAAATTTTTTCGCCTTGACTGTTGTATAAATAAGACGTGTTGCCCATCACTGCATTAAAAAACATATCGCCACTGTCACTTTTAACCATATAAATGACGTTGTATTTAAAATCAATCACGGTTTGATTATTTAAATTGATGATGCCATATTTACCATT